>CALGIH010000036.1 GCA_937916035.1 uncultured Lacinutrix sp. | reverse complement strand
AAGAAATACTTTAAAAAAGTATAACAAATCGTTTTTATACGAAACTAATGTTGGTGCAGGCTTACCTGTCATTGAAACCGTTAAAAATTTATACAATTCAGGAGAACAGATTAAAAAAATAAGAGGTGTGTTCTCAGGGTCTTTGAGTTACATTTTTAATGAATTTTCAGAATCTGATGTGTCCTTTTCCAAGGTATTAAATGATGCCTCAAAGCTTGGATTAACTGAGCCTGATGCGCGTGAAGATTTATCTGGAAATGACGTAGCAAGAAAGCTTTTAATTTTAGCTCGAGAACTAAACATTAAGGTTGAATTTAGTGATGTTTCTGTTGAATCATTAGTGCCAAAACAGCTCAATGGGAAAACGACGCTGCATCAATTTAACAATAGAAGCAAAGAGCTTGATCTCCCATTTAATAGGTTGAAACAACAATTGAATAAAAGTCGAGTATTACGCTATGTTGGTGAATTAGATGTTGCTAAGAAAACACTTGAAGTTAAGTTAATTTCAGAAGAAAAAAATTCTACTCTTGGGCAATTGAAAGGAGCAGATTCTGTGTTTGAAATTTTTACAGAGTCTTATGGAGAGAGCCCTTTGGTAATTCAAGGCGCTGGGGCTGGTAAAGAAGTAACGGCAAGAGGAGTGTTGAGTGATGTTATTAAAATTTCAAATGCTTTAAATTAAATAACTGTCTGTTCTTTCACAGTCAAGGACTAATAAAAAGAAAATAATATGAGTAGTATAAAACAGGAAATAAAAAAAAGAATCTTAGTCCTCGATGGAGCCATGGGAACCATGTTGCAGCAATATAACTTTACAGAAGAAGATTTTCGTGGTGAGCGTTTTAAAAACTATCCTTCCTCTTTAAAGGGGAATAACGATTTACTTTCAATCACGCAACCTGAAGCAATTGCAGAAGTACACAGAAAGTATTTTGAAGCTGGAGCAGATATCGTTGAAACGAATACATTTTCTGGTACTACCATTGCCATGGCTGATTATAACTTGGAAGAATTGGTGTATGAACTTAATTATGAATCGGCAAAAATAGCCAAACAAGTTGCTGATGAATTTACAAAAGCCAATCCTGAAAAGCCACGCTTTGTTGCAGGAAGTATTGGTCCAACAAACAAAACAGCAAGCTTATCACCAGATGTCAACAGACCAGAATATCGTGCTATTACGTTTGATGAATTAAGAATCGCTTATAAGCAACAAGTTGAGGCTTTGATTGATGGAGGAGTCGATGTGCTTTTGGTAGAAACTATTTTTGATACGCTCAATGCAAAAGCAGCATTATTTGCCATTGAAGAAGTAAAAGAAACACAAAATTCTGATATTCCAGTGATGGTGTCAGGAACCATTACGGATGCTTCGGGTAGAACTTTATCTGGACAAACCGTTGAAGCATTTTTAGCTTCCATTTCTCATATTCCGTTATTAAGCGTAGGCTTTAATTGTGCTTTAGGAGCTGAACAATTAAAACCATACTTGCAGCGATTATCAATTGCGACTGATTTTTATACCTCTGCACACCCAAATGCTGGATTACCAAATGCATTTGGAGAGTATGATCAAACACCAAAACAAATGCAACAACTTATTGAAGATTATCTTCAAGATGGCCTCATAAATATTATTGGTGGATGTTGCGGAACGAATCCTGAACACATTAAAGCCATTGCTGAAGTGGCACAAAATTATAAACCAAGAGAGATTGTCATTCTTGCATAGGCAGGAATCCATATTGAAAAGACTTAGATGACCAAAACGAAAAAATATCTCACACTCTCAGGACTTGAACCTTTAGTTGTAACTCCTGAAAGTAATTTTATTAATATTGGTGAACGCACCAATGTCACAGGTTCGCGGAAGTTTTTGCGTTTAATTAAAGAAGAAAAATATAACGAAGCTATAGAAGTTGCTCGTCACCAAGTTGAAGGAGGTGCACAAATTTTGGATGTCAATATGGATGAAGGCATGCTTGATGGTGTTTATGCCATGACAACCTTTTTAAATCTTATTGCTTCCGAACCAGATATTGCAAGAATTCCAGTAATGATTGATAGCTCCAAATGGGAAATCCTTGAAGCTGGATTGAAAGTTGTTCAAGGAAAATCAGTTGTTAATTCTATTAGTTTAAAAGAAGGTGAAACAGAATTTATTCGACAAGCAAAATTGGTGAAGCGTTATGGAGCAGCTGTGGTTGTGATGGCATTTGATGAGGTTGGCCAAGCAGACAATTACCAAAGACGTATTGATATTTGTAAACGTTCGTATGATATTTTGGTAGATGTAGTTAATTTCCCTCCTCAGGATATTATTTTCGACCCTAATATTTTTCCGGTAGCTACAGGGTTGGATGAGCATCGTAAAAATGCTTTAGATTATTTTCAAGCCACAAAATGGATTCGTGAAAATTTGCCTTATGCCAATGTTTCTGGAGGTGTAAGTAATGTGTCGTTTTCATTTCGAGGGAATGATGCAGTTCGCGAAGCAATGCACTCTTCATTTTTATACCATGCCATTCAAAACGGAATGAATTTAGGCATCGTAAATCCATCCATGTTGGAAGTTTATGATGAAATAGATAAAGATTTATTGCTGTGTGTTGAGGATGTGCTTTTTGATAGAAGAGAGGATGCTACAGATCGGTTATTAGATTTTGCAGAGTCAGTTAAAGGACAGAAGCGAGAGGAAGAAACTGCAATTCAAGAATGGCGAAATGATCCTATACAAGACAGAATCACACATGCATTAGTTAAAGGAATTGATGCTTTTATAATTGAAGATGTTGAAGAAGCGCGATTAATGTCCAATAAACCAATTGATGTTATTGAAGGGCATTTAATGATTGGAATGAATGTGGTTGGCGATTTATTTGGAAGTGGCAAAATGTTCTTACCACAAGTAGTTAAATCTGCTCGCGTGATGAAAAGAGCTGTGGCTTATTTACAGCCGTTTATTGAAGCTGAAAAAGATGGAAAACAAGAATTTTCAGGTCGTATTCTTATGGCTACGGTAAAAGGTGATGTGCATGATATTGGTAAAAATATTGTAAGCGTTGTTTTAGGTTGTAATAACTACGAAATTATTGACTTAGGTGTGATGGTGCCTCCTGAAAAAATTATTGAAATTGCTATAAAAGAGAAGGTCGATATCATTGGTCTGAGCGGTTTAATTACGCCATCACTAGACGAAATGGTTTACATGTCTAAAGAGCTTGAAAAAAGAGACATCAAAATTCCACTAATTATTGGTGGAGCAACAACATCAAGAGCGCATTCTGCTGTAAAAATCGCGCCTAATTATAGCCATTCTGTGGTTCATGTTAATGATGCTTCAAGAGCTGTAACAGTAGTTGGGAATTTGCTTCGGAAAGATAATACCGTTTATAAAGAGCAAATTAGAGAAGAGTACGATAAATTCCGTGAGCAATTTCTAAAAAGAGGAAGACAAAAAGAGTTTATTTCAATTGAAGAGGCTCGAAAAAATAAATTCAAAATTGATTGGAAAAATTCTGAAATTGTAAAGCCAAAGCAATTAGGCATTCAAATAATTGAAGATTTTGATATCAAAAAACTTGAGACTTATATTGATTGGTCTCCATTTTTTAGAAGTTGGGATTTGCATGGAAAGTATCCAGATATTTTAAATGATGTAGTTGTAGGTAGCCAAGCAACCGAATTATTTAATGATGCTCTAGAATTACTAAAACGAATCTTTGATGAGAAGTTGTTGAAAGCAAAAGCAGTTTTCGGACTGTTTCCAGCAAATACTATTAACGATGATGATATAGAATTAGACCTTTCTTCTGTCAGTCTGAGCGAAGTCGAAGACAAGGAAGGAAAACTAAACTTCCTAACCCTTCGTCAACAATCCAAAAAAGCAGAAGGGAAACCAAATATTGCCTTAGCAGATTTTATTGCGCCAAAAGATTCAGGAAGGCAAGATTATATTGGAGCATTTTGTGTATCAACAGGATTTGGAACACAGGAATTAGCAACACAATTTGAAGCAAATCTTGATGATTATAATGCGATTATGATAAAAGCATTGGCAGATAGATTAGCAGAAGCTTTTGCCGAATATTTGCATAAAGAAGTAAGAACTAAGCATTGGAGTTATGCTCAAAATGAAGATTTAAGTAATGCTGAACTGATTAAAGAAAGTTATAAAGGAATTCGTCCAGCTCCAGGTTATCCTGCGTGTCCAGATCATTTGGAAAAAAAGACCATTTGGGATTTATTAAATGTTGATGAAAATATTGGTGTAAAGCTTACAGAAAGTCTAGCAATGTGGCCAGCAGCAAGTGTAAGTGGTTATTATCTTGGAAATCCTGAAGCTCGATATTTTGGATTGGGGAAAATAACGGAGGACCAATTAAAAGATTATTCAAAACGTAGAGGAATTTCAAATGAAGAAGCCAGAAAATGGTTGAATCCAAACTTGGCTGAAAATTAACAATTTCTTTGAAATTAGTTAATAGTAAAGACAAAATAAACAGATAATCTTGTAGAAGATTTTAAACAAACATAGTAATGAAAAAGTATCGATTAGAAATAAGGTTTGTAATTCAAATAGTGCTATTAACAACTCTAGCTTTAGTTACAGCTTATTTAACATCAATATGAAGTAATCATTGTCATTCCTAAGCAAGCAGGAATCCACTTTGAATAAAATTAGTAATTAAAAAAGATTCCCACTTTCGTGGGAAATATTATGAAAGTAATAGAACACATAAAAAACGCCAATGGAAACACACAGTTTTCATTTGAAATATTACCTCCTTTAAAAGGGCAACACATTCAATCTATTTTTGATAATATAGATCCTTTAATGGAATTTAAACCTCCTTTTATTGATGTGACTTATCATCGTGAGGAGTATGTGTTTAAAGAACTTGAAAACGGATTGTTAAAAAAGCAAGTGGTTAAAAAGCGTCCTGGAACAGTTGGTATTTGTGCAGCCATTCAAAACAAATATGCTGTGGATGCAATTCCTCATATTTTGTGTGGTGGTTTCACTAAAGAAGACACAGAAAATTTCTTAATTGATTTGGACTTTTTAGGCATTAACAATGTCATGGCATTGCGAGGTGATGCTGTGAAAAGCGAAACTTATTTTAAACCAGAGCGCGAAGGTCATGCGTATGCAAGTGAATTGGTAGCTCAAATTCAAGATTTAAACAAAGGGAATTATCTAGATGAAGAGCTTTTAAATTCCTCAACCACCAATTTTTGTGTTGGTGTAGCTGCTTATCCAGAGAAACACATGGAAGCACCAAGTTTAGATAGTGATATTCATTTCTTGAAAAAGAAAATAAAAAATGGCGCTGAATATGTAGTCACTCAAATGTTTTTTGACAATCAGAAGTATTTTGATTTTGTAGAAAAATGCAGAAAAGCAGATATTACTGTGCCAATTATTCCAGGATTAAAACCGATTGCAACCAGAAAACAACTGAATTTAATTCCGCATCGTTTTCATGTAGATTTACCTGAAGATTTAATTATCGCCATTGTAAAATGCAAAGACAATGCGCAAGTAAAACAAGTTGGTATTGAATGGTGCATTCAGCAATCAAAAGAACTTAAAAAAGCAGGAATTCCGGTATTACACTATTATTCTATGGGGAAAAGTGACAATATAAAAAGCATCGCTTCGCAGATATTTTAGCGTTATTTTAATTCGCTATATTTGCCAACAATTATGAGGAAATTACTGTTTTTATTATTTGTTGGCTTTCAGTTTTTCGGCTTTGCTCAAGAACAGAAATTGTCTACATTTTCTAGCCTTGACATTAATTATTTTGCAGAAAATATTGCACTTCACAATGATGATATTTTACATCTAATTAAAGACATCCTGAAGGAGTTATTGTTAGTTGGAACAAAAAAACATTTGGGTTCAACACTTGGGAACAACGTTATAATTACCCTGATTACGGAGTGTCATTCAGTTATCAGAATTTAAAAAATAAAGTTCTTGGTAATAATTATGCACTTTATGGTCATTATAATTTTTATTTCTTAAATAGAAATTTAATGGTTCGAATTGGTCAAGGGCTGGCTCTCACCGCAAACCCTTATGACAAAGATACCAATCATAAAAACATTGCTTTTGGTACTAAAATAATGAGTGATACTTATATTATGATTAACTATAAAAAGGCGCGGATTTTTGATAATTTCGGATTTCAAGCTGGTTTGTCGCTCTTGCATTATTCAAATGACAACGTAAAAGCACCAAATACAAGTATAAATTCTTTGACTATTAATGCTGGACTTACTTATAATTTTGATGATGAAGATCCCGAATATCAGTATGATTTAAGTGATGATAAAAAATTCAAACAACCAATAAACTATAATTTTGTTTTCAGAAGTGGTTTGAATGAAAGTGATGTTCTAGGCAGTGGTCAGTTTCCGTTTTATATTGTGTCTGCTTATGCAGATAAACGATTGAATAGAAAGAGTGCTATCCAATTTGGAGTTGATGTCTTTTTCTCTAATTTTTTGAAAGAATTAATTTACTATCAATCGGTTGGTTTTCTTGAAAATGAAATTGATGCAGATACAGATTATAAACGTCTAGGTGTGTTTGTTGGCCATGAGTTGTTTATCAATAAATTATCTATTGTAACACAACTTGGCTATTATATGTATTATC
>CALGIH010000035.1 GCA_937916035.1 uncultured Lacinutrix sp. | reverse complement strand
ACCAGCCGCTTCTTAAAATTCAGTTGCTGAATTAGTGTTTGCACATTTATTTGGATGCGCACGATTTTTGTATGATTCTAACCGAAATATGCCTTTAGATGGAGATACTAAATTCAAAAACCTTAAGAAAAATTACGCTAAAGGTGTTGAATTACGAGGAAAAACACTAGGGATTATTGGTTTTGGTCGCATTGGTCGCGAAGTTGCAAAAATTGCTTTAGGTATTGGTATGAAAGTTATTGCTACCGATAAATTTGTTGGTAATGCTACTATTAAAGTCGAGTTTTATAATGGTCAATTTATTAACGTTGACATAAAAACCGAACCAATGAAAGAAGTGCTGAAACAATCTGATTTTATCACCTTACATGTGCCAGCACAAAAAGACTATGTTATTGGCAAGAAACAATTAGAGATGATGAAGGATGGTGCAGGTATTATTAATGCAGCACGTGGAGGAGTCATTGATGAAGTTGAATTAGTCAAAGCTATTGAATCCGGGAAAATTGCCTTTGCAGGATTAGACACTTTTGAAGAAGAGCCAACTCCAGCCATTCAAGTTTTAATGAATACAAAAATATCATTAACGCCTCATATTGGAGCTGCCACTAATGAAGCTCAAGACAGAATTGGAGAAGAATTAGCATCCCAAATTATTAGTATTATTGGATAAAAAAAATTAAATGCGACCAAATTGGTATAATTGAGTCCTAACTATAGATGTTAGGACTTTTTTTATGCCTTAACACATTAACCATAAACTCATTAAATTTAAATTATATCAGGAATATTAAACTTGATAAACAGCAATTTAGGAGAATAAAAAAGAGAACAACAAATTGCCGACTCTGGTGGTCTTTTTGGAAAACGCTAATATGTATCTCATATAATCAAAAAGCCAAAAAAAATTGTTTGGTTTTTTTGTTAACGAATACTAATAAGAACCTACTTTCAGAACAATTTTTGTAACTTTAAATAAAAAGAAACAATGAAAAAGTTAGCTTTATTGATCACTACAATGGCTTTTATTGTTAGTTGTAAAACGACTAATAATATGTCAACTAATGATAAAGAATCTCAAAAAAAAGAGCAAGACACCTTTAGAATTGCTAATGATAAGCTTGAATACGAAATTATCATTATTGAACCTGGTTTTAATTCTTGGTTAGAAAGAATGGCAAAACCTGAAGGTTACTATTCTCAAGAATTTCTTGAAGGTAGAAATCAGATCTATGTTTCAGAATGGAACAGACGTGTGCTTCGGCCCTCCGTTTATAATACAAGTCTTTATGAAATGCAGATTGACTATAACACTTCAATTGATTATGGTTACGAAGTAAATTATAAACTTTACAATTACTTCATTTATTTTCAATTGCATTATAAACAACAATTATCAGGTTTAGCTCCTAGAATTTAATTTCTGGTGGTATATTTGCATGGAATTTAATAGTATGCAAAAATTTAAAACTCGTTGGGAAATACAACATAATTGGCAATTACTTTTTCCAATCTTAGGTCTAACTCTATTAGTATATAGCTCTTATAAAATAGCAGGTATCTTTTTTTATAGGCATGAAACCTCAAATATTCTTTATTTAGTAGTATTGGCTATAATTCTCTTTTTCTTTTTATTGAAGTTTTTCTTATTCTGTTTTAAGAAGCTAGAAAAAAAATGGCCTGTAACTTACAAATGGGAAATGATTCGAATTTTCTTAGTATTTGCTATTACTGGATCATCATCTGTATTTATAAGTAAACCAATAATGAAAGTGATTGGTATTACTAAAGAAAACTTAAATGTCTTTGTCTATTGGTTACTTTATATTATCATTGGTTTTATTTTTTATCAAATTCTACTAATTACTATTGGATGGCTTTTTGGGCAATATAGTTTCTTTAGAGATTTTTTAAAAAGACTTGCAAAACGAATTGGATTAGGAATACTAATAAAAGAATGACAAAACTAAAAGCACATATAGGTTTTAAAATTAGCTTAATAATTTTAATTATTGCCTTACTTGTGCCTTCTTTAGTTAAACTAGCTCATGCTTTTGAAACGCATAAACATGAAGTCTGCAAAACACCTCAAAAAAGCCATTATCACGAGTTAAATTTAGATTGCGAGTTTTATAAGTTTAAGCTAAGTAATGCCTTTTATTTTCAGTTTCAAGAATATGTTTTAACACCAACAAATCTTTCTACTATTATTACAAATTTCTATAAATCATCTTATAGTAATTTTAAAGTTCAACAAGTCTCTCTTCGTGGTCCACCACAATTAATTTAAATAAGATATCACCACAACAGTATCCATTTAAATTAATACAAAACAATATGAAATATTTAGTAAGCTGTATGCTATTATTAGCAACGGCAAACGTGTTTGCACAAAACACACTCAAAGGAACTATAAAAGAGAAACAAACCAGCATAACGATCGCTTTCGCAAACGTTTATTTTCCTGAATTGGAAAAAGGAACTATGTCTGATGAGCGAGGGAGCTTTGAATTCTCAGAGTTGCCAAATGGCAATTACAAATTAGTCATTTCCGTTATTGGTTACGAAACCTTTTCAAAGCAGTTAAATCTTCAGACAAATGAAACGCTTGAAGTCATCTTATCACCTTCGGCAATTGAAATGGAAGAGATTATTATCTCTACGCCTTTTCACAAACTACAAAGTGACAATGTGATGAAAGTTGAACAACAAAAAA
Source organism: uncultured Lacinutrix sp. (assembly GCA_937916035.1). Taxonomy (GTDB): domain Bacteria; phylum Bacteroidota; class Bacteroidia; order Flavobacteriales; family Flavobacteriaceae; genus CAJQLB01. The sequence continues at coordinate 1,750 of CALGIH010000035.1, read as the reverse complement.
TCGCAGACTTAAAAGCTAATGGCTTAATAACTTTATCTGAAGGAATTACAGCAATCCCTGGTGTTGAGAGCATTTCTACAGGACAAAGCATAGGTAAACCAGTCATTAGAGGACTTAGTAGTAATCGTGTTTTAGTGTATGCTCAAGGTATACGATTAGAAAATCAGCAATTTGGAGACGAACATGGCTTAGGATTAAATGATTCTGGAGTTGAAAGTATTGAAGTCATAAAAGGACCAGCTTCTTTACTTTATGGAAGTGATGCTTTAGGAGGCGTTTTATATATAAATCCGGAACGTTTTGCTTCAATAAATACTTCGGAAGGAGATGTAAACACTAATTACTTCACAAACACTCAAGGCTATAATACCAATTTAGGTTACAAAACATCTACTGAGAACTTTAAATTTATCATCAGAGGAAGTCTAGCCAAACATGCTGATTATAAAACAAAAAACTATCGTGTAACCAACACAAGGTTTAACGAAAAAGATTTAAAAACAGCTTTTGGTTTTCAAAATTCTAAATTTAAAACTGAATTTATATACAATGTAAATTCTTCAGAACTAGGTTTAACCGAAGGCATTGAAGTTCAAAACACCAATAAGACTCCTCTACTTCCATTCCAACTAATAAACAACCATATTTTCAGTTCAAAATCAACGTTGTTTCTTAACAATAGCAAGCTAGATTTTAATGTTGGATATACGTATAACGACAGAAAAGAATTTGAAGAACACCACAATGACGATGAAGACGAAACGGAAGAAGAAGTATTAGAAGCCGCACTTCATATGAAGTTAAAAACGTTTAACTATGATGTTAAATATAATTTACCTGAATTAGGGAGGTTTCAAACTATTGTTGGTGTTCAAGGAATGAATCAAACAAACTCAAACTATGGAGAAGAGTTATTGATTCCAGACGCAACTACAAATGATGTTGGAGTACTTGCTACGTCACACATTCATTTTGAAAAAGCAGATATACAATTAGGAGCTAGATTTGATAATAGAACTATTAATTTAAATGACGGTTTTAATAAATCATTTAACAGTGTTAACGGCGCTGTTGGTGTAAAAACAAATCTTTATGAAAGCATAGTGACACGTTTAAATTTAGCCACAGGGTTTAGAGCTCCTAATCTTGCTGAATTAGCTTCAGATGGAACACATGAAGGAACGAATAGATATGAAATTGGAAATCCTGATTTAGTAAGCTAACAAAATTTTCAATCAGATTTATCACTTGAGTTCAAAAATAAACATATAGAGGTTTTTGCCAATGTATTTTATAACCAAGTGAATGATTATATTTTCTTGTCACCAAATGGTGATGTTGTAAATGAAGATCCAGTTTATGTTTATTTGCAAGAAAACGCAAATCTTTATGGAGGTGAATTTGGTTTTCATTACCATCCACATCCTTTAGATTGGCTGCACTTAGAAAGTAGTTTCGAAACGGTTACTGGGAAGCAAAATAATGGAGACTATTTACCATTAATTCCAGCAAATACAATCAGTAACACAATTCGTTTGGAGTTTGACACCAAGCGTTTATCTGGAGGCTATGCTTTTATTACCTACAGAACAAAACTAGAACAAAATAACATCAATCAATTTGAAACAATGACAGATGGTTATAGCCTACTCAGTGCTGGTTTTGGAGCAAAAACAAAACTGTTTAATAATGAACTAAGCATGAGTTTTTCGGGAAATAACTTAACAGATAAAGTGTATGTTAATCATTT
>CALGIH010000034.1 GCA_937916035.1 uncultured Lacinutrix sp. | reverse complement strand
TAGACGGTACAGTTACCAGATTGTTTCTGGACATGAAGATGACACTTTTTTAAAAACCCTAAAAGAACGTTCTGACTATTTGGATAAATACTTAAATCTATAAAGCATGAAAGTCGCAATATTTGGTCAGTTTTATCATAAAAATTCTGAAACTTCCATTCAAACCTTACTAGATATTTTAAAATCTAAGTTTATTGATATTCATGTTGAAGACAACTTCTTTACAAACATAGATGGCGAAAAAGCAATTCATTATAATACTGGTGATTTTAAAACTTTTAAAGTATTAGACACTTCTTTTGATTTACTTGTAACCATTGGTGGTGATGGTACAATGCTAAGGGCTATAACTTATGTAAGAGATTTAGGAATTCCGATAGTAGGAATAAATACAGGTCGTTTAGGTTTTTTGGCTACCATTCCAAGACATACAATTGAAAATGCCATTAATGATATCATTAATAAAAATTATCATATTTCTGAAAGAAGCTTGCTTGCCATTACCACAACTCCAGAAAATGAAAACTTAGTAAAAATGAATTTCGCCTTAAACGAAATAGCAGTAAGCAGAAAAAACACAACCTCAATGATAACGGTTGAAACACAATTAAATAACGAATACCTTACCTCTTATTGGGCAGATGGCTTAATCATTGCCACACCAACAGGCTCAACAGGCTACTCATTAAGCTGTGGTGGTCCAGTAATAATGCCCGCAGCAAGTAATTTTGTACTCACTCCAATTGCGCCACATAATTTAAGCGCAAGACCCTTGGTAATTCCAGACTCAACAGAAATTAAGCTAAAAGTAAACGGTAGAGAAAACAACTTCCTAGTGTCTTTAGATTCAAGAATTGAAACATTGGATAATGCCACACAGATCATTATAAAAAAAGCTCCTTTTAATATAAAAATGATAGAACCACAAGGTGAAAGCTTTCTTGACACACTTCGCAAGAAACTACTTTGGGGAGAGGACAAGCGCAATTAGGCAATAAAATAGCCATATTACTGTTTATCTGTAATACTAAACCACAAATTATAATAGGCTCATCTTATTTATTATATTTGCAAACTTTTAAAAACCTATGAGGTCTATAACCGTTACTGTTATGTGTATACTTTACTTCCAAGTAAGTCAAGCTCAAATTTATGAGCTTGGTATATTTGCTGGTGGCAGTAATTTTATTGGAGATATTGGCGCAACCAATTACATCTCACCAAATCAATTAGCTATTGGTGGCATTGCAAAATGGAATCGAAGCCCAAGACATGCTTGGAGAATTTCAGTAACATATACAGATTTGACAGCTGATGATGCAAAATCAGACGATCCAAGACGTAAACAGCGTGGCTATGAGTTTAATGCAACAATTTTAGAGTTTTCTGCAGGAATGGAATTTAATTTTTTTGATTTCAATTTGCATATTGATGAAAAGATGATGACACCATATATATATACAGGAATAACAACAGCATACCATGAAAACTTCTATTTTAATAATGGCTCTTCTACTTCAGAGGAAACCAAAAGCTGGGCATATGGTATTCCATTGGTTCTAGGTATTAAAGCCAAATTAACAGAGCATTTGATATTTGGCCTTGAAGTTGGTGCTCGATATACTTTTTCTGATGAATTAGATGGAAGTAAGCCAGATTCTGAATGGCTAGTTGACAACAATAGTGTTGGAAATATTAACAACAACGATTGGTACACATTTACAGGAATTACAGTAACTTACACCTTTGGACGAAAACCTTGTTATTGCAATTTTTAATGAGTTTAAAAGAACAATTAAATACTAAAAACCTTCCCAAACACATTGCAATCATTATGGATGGTAATGGAAGATGGGCAAAACAAAAAGGTAGACTTCGAATGTTTGGCCATGAAAATGGCACAAAATCAGTGCGCGAAATAACAGAAGCTTGTGCCGAAATAGGTATAGAAAATTTGACGCTTTATGCCTTTTCAACTGAAAACTGGAAGCGTCCAAAAATCGAAGTACAAACGCTCATGAGACTTTTAATTTCTTCACTTAAAAGCGAAATAAAAACACTTCAGAAAAACAATATTAAACTCAATACCATTGGAAACACAACTGATTTACCTAATAAAGTACAGCGTGAATTATTAGATGTTATTGAACAAACAAAAAACAATACACGAATGACATTAACCCTTGCACTAAGCTATGGTTCTCGTGATGAATTGTTAAATACTATTAAACAAATAAGTATTAAAGTTAAAAATAATATAATTTCGCCTGAAAAAATTGATGAATCGGTAATTAATGAGCATCTTTACACCCGAAATTTACCAGACGTAGATTTATTAATCAGAACCAGTGGTGAGCAGCGTATTAGCAATTTCTTGCTTTGGCAAATTGCTTATGCTGAATTATTTTTTACAGACGTATTGTGGCCTGACTTTACAAAAAATCATTTTTATGAAGCCATTTTATGTTATCAAAACAGAGAACGACGATTTGGAAAAACTAGTGAACAACTTAAGTAATACAATCCTATTGAAACCATACATTACAAGAATTATTCTTACTGCCTTTTTATTGTTTGGAGCAGTTATTAACGCACAAACCGACAATAAACTCTATACACTCGCAGAAGTAATTGTAGCAGGCGACACAGATTATAGTGAAGGAACTATTATAACTTTTTCGGGATTACGAAAAGGTGAAACCTTAAAAATCCCTGGAGACAAAACCAGAGACGCACTTAATAAACTTTGGAAAACAAATTTATTCAGTAGTGTGAATTTGTACGTGTCTAAAATTGAAGGTGATGTTGTTTACCTTGAAATTGAACTATTTGATTTGCCTCAATTAAATGAAGCACAAATTGAAGGCATTAAAAAAGGAAAGAAAGATGATGTTATTAAAGAAAACAAGCTACAACCTGGAATTAAGGTTACCGAAAATTTAATTACTACAACTAAAAACTACATAGAAAACACTTACAAAAAAAGAGGGTTTTTAAATGCCGATGTAAATATTTCAACCTATACAGTTGCAGATACAGTAAAAAGCAACAAGGTTAATATGAAGGTAAATATTGACAAAGGAAGCAAAGTAAAGGTAAAGGATATTGTTTTTATTGGTAACCAAAAGCTTAAAAGCAAAAAGTTGCATAAAGCAATGAAGCATACAAAAAAGAAAAATCCAATCCGAATACTTAAACGTTCAAAATATATTAAAGAAGATTATAAAGAAGATCTAGTAAGCCTTATTAATAAATACAAAGAAAATGGATATCGTGATGCACGTGTTACATCTGATTCTTTAATATATAATAATGACAACACCATTTCGCTTTTTATAGGTCTAGAAGAAGGAGAAAAATACACTTATGGTAAAATTAATTTCTTAGGAAACACTGTATATTCGGATTCAGAACTTAATAGTGTGTTACAAATTAACAAAGGCGACACCTATAATGGTGTAGAGTTAGAAAAACGTATAGAAGATCCTGACAGACCAGATGGTAATGATTTAACTAACGCTTATCAAAATAATGGTTATTTATTCTCAACCATTACACCTGTTGAAGTTAGTGCAGTTGGAAACGTCATTGATCTTGAAATTAGAGTTATTGAAGGAAAACCAGCATATTTTAATAAAATATCTGTAACCGGAAATGATAAAACTAATGACCACGTAGTTTACAGAGAATTGAGAACAAGACCAGGAGCATTATATAAAAAATCTGATGTTATACGTACCATTCGTGAACTTGGTCAATTAGGCTTCTTTGATGCGCAACAAATATCACCAAACTTTTTGAACCCAAATCCTACAGAAGGAACCCTAGATATGGAGTACTCTGTTATAGAGCAAGGTTCAAGTCAAATTGAATTACAAGGTGGTTATGGTGGTGGAGGTTTTATTGGAACCTTAGGTTTAACGTTTAATAACTTCTCTATAAAAGATCTCTTTAAAAAAGATGCTTACAAACCAATCCCAATGGGAGACGGTCAATCATTATCGTTACGCTTACAAGCAAGTAGATTTTACCAAACCTATAGCTTCTCATTTGTAGAGCCTTGGTTAGGTGGTAAAAAACCAGTACAATTTTCAACGTCATTATCACATACTAAACAATTTCTTTATAATCCTGTAACTAGAAACGCCGACAAAAGCAGACGTTTTAATATTACTGGATTGTCAGTAGGCATTGCAAAACGACTATCGACACCAGATGATTTCTTTACTTTATCTCAAGCTTTGAGCTTTCAACACTACGATTTAAAAAACTATAATACTGGTTTATTCACCTTTGGAAATGGATCATCAAACAATTTAGCATATACACTAGGTATTAGCAGAAACAACACAAATGTAGACCCTATTTATCCTACAGGAGGTTCAAAATTCGCCCTTACCGCAAAATTCTCATTTCCATATTCAGCAGTTAACGGTGTTGATTATACAGGATTAAAAAATGAACGTGAGCAATTATTTGAAGACCTAGCAGCAGACCCAACAGATAGGGCAGCTACAGACAGAATTTCAGAGATTGACCAAGAACGTTTCAAGTGGTTAGAGTTTTATAAGGTAAAGTTTGACGTCGATTGGTATGCCAAGATTGTAGGTAATCTTGTTTTGAAACCAAGCTTAGAGTTCGGATTCCTTGGCGCCTATAACAATGATCGTGGTGTTATTCCTTTTGAACGTTTCTTTTTGGGAGGTGATGGATTGGGAAGTTACAGTTTAGATGGTCGCGAAGCAGTTGCTTTAAGAGGGTATCCAAACCAAGCATTATCTTCACAAGATGGTGGAACAATTTTCAATAAATTCTCTTTAGAATTAAGATATCCTATTTCTCTAAAATCAGCACAAGCAAAAATCTATGCCTTAGCATTTATGGAAGGTGGTCAATCTTATGATAATTTTAAAGACTATAATCCGTTTGCCTTAAAACGATCTGCTGGTATAGGTATTAGGTTATTTATGCCTGCATTTGGTTTATTGGGAATAGATTTTGGTCATGGTTTTGATCCAATTCCTGGAACAATCACCAAAAACGGATGGGAAACTCACTTTATAATTGGACAACAATTTTAAGTTTGGCACGATATTTTCTATTAAGCAAATAGCGATTTAGTGCAAGCGTTAAAATTTTTCGAAATATATTTCGTTAATTTGATAAATATTAACGCATTGGCGGAATCGCAACAATTTTATCGGTTATATTTAAGAATTTATAAGATGGAATCGATAACTCTAAATAATAACAGGATGAAAACCAAAGTTCTTTTTTTACTGGCATTTGCATCGTTAATGAGTTGGTCTGCTTTAGCACAACGAGGGGTGAGAATTGGCTATATTGATACTGAATACATCCTACAAAATGTACCAGAATATCAAGATGCTAGTGCTCAGCTTGAATCCAAAGTACTGCAATGGAAAAACGACGTCGAGAAACGTTTAAGCGTTGTTGAACAAAAGAAAAAACAATTAAGTAGTGAAAGCGTGTTATTAACTCCTGAGTTAATTAACGAGCGTCAAGAAGAAATCACTGTTGAAGAAAATGAAATCCTTGATTACCAACAAAAACGTTTTGGACCAAATGGGGACTTAATGATTCAAAGAAAACAGTTGATGCAACCTGTTCAAGATCAAATTTTTGCAGCAGTACAAGAAATTGCAACTAGCAGATCATATGATTTTGTGTTTGATAAATCAACAGATGTTGTGATGCTATATTCGGCAGATCGTTATGATATTAGTGACCAAGTATTGCGTTCTATAACTAGATCCTCTAAACGTACGCAGACAACTAATAAGCAAGAACGAAAAGCAGCCGAAGCTGAAGATGTTGTACCTAAAGAAGTAAATGAGAAACGTAAAGCTGCCGCGCAAGAAGTTGCTGATAAAAAAGCTGAACGTGAAAAAACTATTGCTGATAAACGTGCTGAACAATTAGCAGATAGAGAAGATAAATTAAATGAACGTAATGCTGATAATGAAGAGACTAAGAAAACCTTTGGTGAAGCAACTAATGAAACTGTTGAAGGAGACATGGTAAAAGCCACAGACAGTACTAAAACAACTGACAAAGTAGTAGAAAAACCATTAAGCGCTAAAGAAGCTAGACAAAAAGCATTAGAAGACAAAAAGAAAAAAATATTAGCAGACAGACAAGCTAAACTTGAAGCAAAAAAAGTACAAGACAGCATTGCTAAAGCTAAAAACAATAATAATTAATAGACAACAATTTATAACACAATTTCTTAAACAATGAAACATTTTAAAACCCTATTATTTGCAGCTACACTTCTTATTGGAAGTACAAGTTTTATGAATGCACAAAGCAAAGTTGCGCATATCAACACGGCAGAGTTAGTTGAATCAATGCCTACTATGAAAGCGGCTCAAGGTGAACTTGAAAAGTTGGCAAAAACTTACGAAACAGATATTCAAACTATGATTAAAGAATATCAAAATAAAACAACGCAATACGATGCTGAAGCTTCAACTAAAACTGATGAAGAAAACCAAAAGCGTTTAACTGAAGTTACTGGAATGCAACAAAGTATTGGTGCATATCAAAAGCAAGCACAAGAAGACCTACAAAAGAAAGAAGCTGAATTAATGAAGCCTATTTATGATAAAGCTCGTGTGGCTATTCAAAAAGTAGCAAAAGCTCAAGGTTTCAACTATGTGTTGGATTCTATGAACGGTCAAGGTGTATTATATGCTGACGGAAAAGATTTATTAGCTGATGTTAAAAAAGAATTAGGTTTTTAATAAAAATCTTGCTTTAAATAATATTATAAAAGCTGTCTTTCTAAGGCAGCTTTTTTATTTTTGTAATTGTGAGCACAAAATCAATTGGCATATTCGATTCAGGAGTTGGAGGCACTTCAATTTGGAAAGAAGTCCATGCATTGCTACCTAACGAACATACTATCTACTTGGCAGATAGCCACAATGCTCCATATGGCCCAAAAGGAAAAGAACGCATTACAGAGCTTAGTATTAAAAATGTAGAGTTACTCATTGCTAAAGATTGCAAGCTCATAGTTGTTGCATGCAATACTGCTACAACTAATGCAATTAAATATTTACGAGAAAACTACAAGGTGCCTTTTATTGGTATTGAACCAGCCATAAAACCTGCAGCCTTAAAAACGCAAACAAAAGCCATTGGTATTCTCGCTACTAAAGGGACTCTTGCTAGTGATTTATTTCATGAAACTACAGATTTATACAGCAACGGAATTAATATTATTGAGCAAGAAGGTGAAGGTATTGTACAGCTTATTGAAAATGGAAAGCTGCATTCTGATGAAATGAAAGGATTGCTCGATATCTATTTAAAACCTATGCTAGAAGCCAATATAGATTACTTGGTGTTAGGTTGTACCCATTACACTTATTTACTTCCAATACTTATAGATATGCTCCCAAATCATATCAAAATTATTGATTCTGGAGAAGCGGTTGCTTTACAAACCAAAACTGTTTTAGAAAAACATCAATTGCTCAATACACAAAATACTAAATCAAAAAATCAGTTTTTTACAAATGGAAATACTGAAGTGATGGCTTCGCTTTTAGGAAATAATTTTAAGGTTGAGTATTTAAAATTTTAGTTTCTTTGTCATTCCTGCATAGGCAGCAATCCACTAGTAAAACGTAAATTTATAAGATATTCTCGACATAAAACTTATGACTAAACTCCTTTTTGTTTACAATGCCAATTCAGGAACTTTCAATACTTTATTAGATGTTGGCCATAAATTATTTAGTCCAAGTACCTATCAATGCAGTTTGTGTGCTTTAACCTTTGATACCTTTAATGAAAACAAACAATGGAAACAATTTAGGGAACAAAGCAAAATCAAAATGAAATTTTACCATATTGATGAATTTATAAAAGCATTTTCAAATGAAACATATCAATATCCTGTGGTTTTAAATTTTAAAACAGGATGAAAAAGGATTAGAGATTTTTTTAAACAAAGCTGAATTAAACACTATAGATTCTCTAGAAGTTTTAATCGAAAAGATACAAAGTACATTTCTGCTTTCGCAGTAATGACAG
>CALGIH010000033.1 GCA_937916035.1 uncultured Lacinutrix sp. | reverse complement strand
ACGCAAATCCCTCACTCCTTTAGACATTTCAGTTGCTCCTTTAAAGATTGAGGCAGATATTTTATCTCTTTCCTTATAAGCCTCAGATGCATTAGGGAAACTGTTTAAAATCCTAGGATCAATATTAATTTCAAAATCTTGAGTTTGTTCAAAATCTCCTACTTTAAACGTTACTTTATAGGCTCCAGGTGGCGCATCATATGCGCTAAGATTACTACTGGTAGTTACCAATTCCTTGATGCAGTCAAAACGCCCAACTTTCATATTCCATTGGTATCTATGAGCTCCAACACTTCTTTTTAATTGTGGTCTTGTGAAAGCATCACATTCTGTCTTTTCTTGATTGGTGTATTCAGAATAGATGACATTTCCATTTGCGTCAAGAATCTCCATAGACATTGATACATCTTGATCGACCTCTTTATTCAAAACATAATTTAATTGAACACCAGATGGTGGGTTTTGTCCCATGCCATTATCAACACTATAAGCAATAGAAAGTGCAGTATATGTACCGCGTGGTTTATAAAGATAATAACTGGCATCTGCGACTTTTTTGGAAATCTCGTGCAAAGGTGTGAGATCATCTAAGATCCACAAAGATCTTCCTTGGGTTGCAACTACTAAATCTTTACGTTTCACGCGTAAATCAGTTATTGGAACTTCAGGTAAATTGTTTTGTAGAGGTTGCCATTGTTTCCCATCGTCAAATGAAACAAAAACTCCTGTTTCTGTTCCTGCATACAACAAACCTTTTCTGTCAGGATCTTCCCTAATGGTACGAGCAAATGTATTGTCTGGAATCCCATTTACAATCTTTTCCCAACTTGCGCCATAATTACTGGTCTTATAAATATGTGGCGTGAAATCATTTAATTTATATCCAGCTGCTGCAAAATAGGCTGTAGCTGCATCATGTGGAGAAGGCTCTACTACATTAATAATACTTTCATTTAATCCTTTAGGAGTGACGTTGGTCCAAGTTTTTCCGCCATCTCTAGTAAGATGCACCAAGCCATCATCAGAGCCTACCCAAATGACTCCTTCTGTAATTGGTGATTCTTCGATATTAAAGAGATTGTTATAGCTTTCAGCAGTAATCTGCTCATTAGAAATTGGAGTCCCTCCTTTGCCTTGATGACTTTTATCATTTCGAGTAAGATCTTCACTAATCACATCCCAAGTAATCCCTCTATCTGTAGATTTCATCATGTACTGAGAACCGTAATAAATTACAGATGGATTATGGGGTGAAACAATTACTGGACCATTCCAATTGGCTCTATACTTTAAATTTTTAGGCTGTTCACCACTAACTCGTTCTGGATATGGCATGATCATACGAGTATTGTCTATATCACGATCCCATTCTATAAAATTACTAGCAAAATAGGTAGAATATACATATCTCGGATTGTCTGGATCAAAGGCAACTGTTGAAGATTCACCAGCACGCATGATATCCCAATGCATTTCACCAATACCATCATCAGCAACTCTACTATCTATGGCAATAGTACTATTATCTTGTTGACCAGAATATAAGCGATAAGGATATTGGTTGTCTGTTATAACACGATAAAATTGACCTGTTGGTTGATTCATTAATGTAGACCAAGTATCACCACCGTTAAAGGTAACTGAACCTCCGCCATCATTTCCATTTATCATGATATCGCTATTATTTGGATTAATCCATATGTCATGATGATCTACATGGCTTCCGCGCATGCCTTTAAATGTTTTCCCACCATCAATAGATTTCATAGCTGAGCTATTTAATACCCAAAGTTCATCTTCATCAGTTGGATCAGCAATAATGTGCATATAGTACCAAGCACGAGCGTAAGTAGTTGGATCATTTGTAGTTTGTTTAAAACTTTCACCTGCATCATCTGAACGATAGACACCTCCTTTTTCTCCCAATGCTTCAATAGCCATGTACACAATATTTGGATTGGCTGGTGATATTGAAATTCCCATTTTGCCTTTAAGCTTAGGCAATCCTTTTTCTATTTCTTTCCATGTTAAACCACCATCAGTGGTTTTAAAGACTTTACTTCCTGATCCACCGCTTTGAACAACCCATGGTTTACGGTTAAAATCCCATGAAGTTGCCATCATAATATCAGGGTTAGATGCATTAACAGTAAGATCACCAAAACCTGAATTTTCATTGACGTAGAGAATTTTTTTCCAAGTTTCTCCCCCATTTTCAGACACATAAAGTCCACGTTCTTCACTAGATCCCCAAGGATTTCCTTGTGCAGCAACATATACCTTATTTGGATTTTTTGGATGCACATAAACACGACTGATATGACGAGTGGCTTCCAGTCCCATATGTTTCCATGTGGTTCCTCCATCAGTAGATTTATAAACACCATCACCATGAGATGTTTTAACACCTCTTACAGGTCCTTCACCAGTACCAACATATATAATATTTGGATCTGATGGAGCTACTGTAACATCACCAATCCCAGTAGTATTAAAAAACCCATCAGATATGTTTTGCCATGTATTTCCTGCATCAGTAGTTTTCCAAACTCCTCCTCCTGTTGTTCCCATATAGTAGGTGAGAATTTGACCAGGAACACCAGTTACAGCAGTAGAACGACCTCCACGAAATGGCCCAATATTTCGATATGTTAATGATTCATAAAGTTTTTGGTCGATTTGATTGCTAGTTGATTTTGTTTGTGCATCAACTATTGAAAAAATGCTGAAGCTAAGTACAACCAGAAAACTGATGCACCATTTAATGTGATTGAATTTAAGAATCATAGTGGTTGGTTAATTTTAAAGATTAGAATGATAAAAGAAATATAAGCTAAAAATGATTTTTATGGAATTTTTTATTATTAATTTTTAAATAAATTATCAACAGGACAGATCTAAATTCTAAAACTAAGGCATATCTCTCGCTATAAAATCATGAATTTATTTATTGATAATTTTCCATGCAGCTTCCATTTCATTTACTCGTTTATTCAATAAGCTCGATGCTTCTTCTGTTTTAACTGTTGGTTTAGCATCAGCGTTTTGAAGCACATTTAATAAGTAAAGAAGCTTGGATTGAAGTCCAACAATGGATTCACTTGCCAATTCTGATTCATAAATACTGCCATAAATAATATCACCATTATTTGGAGTTCCACTTCCTCTAAACTTTAAAAGCTCATCTTTTTCGCCTCTTTTAGTAGTAATCATTTTGTCAATAGATTCGCTGATACCTTGTAATTTGTCATAATTATTATAACATTGCAAAGAAAGGTTCGTTTGCAAACTGAGAGCTTCACTGCTCATCTCAGAACGAGGGTCTAACTTTACTTTTAAATTACGGTCAGTGACTTTACCATCAATAGTAAGTCGGATAATATAATCTCCAGGAG
>CALGIH010000032.1 GCA_937916035.1 uncultured Lacinutrix sp. | reverse complement strand
AACTCTTTAAATTCCATAGAAGAATTCCACTCAACAATGACTAACGTAAAAGGTTCAACACCTTCTAAATCATAAGCTTTAATAGTTTGTTCTAGGTTTGCACATACAAGCAAATCTTTCATTACCACTCCTCTACTCAATCTATATGTAGCTTTGCGTTCATGTTTTTCAAATCCACCATTTAAGATGCATAATACGCGTTGCTTTTCGCTTACACCAATCCACGAACCTCCAGCAACTTCATCCTTAGGAAACAATAGCTTAGTGTTTTCTATGTTGTAAAAATCTGGCGATAAGGTATGTCTATTAGGTGCTTCATCTCTATTTGAGGTGAGCACAAAATTATTTGTTCCTTTGGGTATAAGGGTTACTGTACACATGAATTTTTAAGTCTGTAAACCGTTGAGCAACTTACAAAATATCGTCAAAAAAATCGTAACTTTGCAGTCATTTTTAATAACTAAAAAACTAAAATATATTATGGGAAAAGGTTTCTTTAACGTGCCAATAGCAGTCAACGAGCCTGTAAAAAGCTATGCTCCAGGATCTCCAGAACGTGATGCTGTTTTAAAGGCATACAAAACAATGTTTAACAGCTCTACTGATGTACCAATGTACATTAATGGTAAAGATGTGACTACTGGAAACACAAGAACAATGTCTCCTCCTCATGACCATAAACATATTGTTGGTCAATATCATATAGCAGAAAAATCACATGTTGAGGAAGCTATCGCTACTGCGCTAGAAGCTAGAAAAACGTGGTCTCAAATGCCTTGGGAACAACGTGCAGGCATCTTTTTAAAAGCTGCTGAACTAATTGCTGGACCATATAGAGCAAAAATAAATGCTGCAACGATGATTGCGCAATCAAAAACAGTACATCAAGCTGAAATTGATGCATCTTGTGAGCTTATTGATTTTTTACGATTTAATGTTCAGTTTATGGCTGATATTTACCATGAACAACCAGATAGTACAAGTGATGCATGGAACAGAATTGAGTACAGACCTTTAGAAGGATTTACATATGCTGTAACGCCTTTTAACTTTACTGCGATTGCCGGGAATCTTCCTGCTTGTATGGCTTTAATGGGGAATGTGGTTGTTTGGAAACCAAGTGACAGTCAAATATTTTCTGCAAAAGTGATTATGGACGTATTTAATGAAGCTGGAGTTCCTCCAGGTGTTATTAATGTTGTATTTGGCGATCCAGTGATGATAACTGATACTGTGATGGCAAG
>CALGIH010000031.1 GCA_937916035.1 uncultured Lacinutrix sp. | reverse complement strand
AATCCGCATTAATATCAAAATAAACTTGAGCGTTTTTAGAAATCTTTTCGCGTTCAGACGCTATTTCTTCATCTGTTTTTTTAATTGCAAAATCAAAAGGAGCATATAAATTTTCAGACTGCCAAGGCTTTCCTTTTTCAAAGCTATACTTGAATTTACCTCTTTTTGGAAACAAATAGACAATTAAAAACGTAGTAGATATAAAAAGAAGTAACTTATATAGTAAAGAGTGGTTTTTATATAGTTTATTGATATAGTCTTTCATCTACTTATATATCTATTGCTTTAAAACGCTGATTGAATAATATCAAAAGTAATAAAAAAAAAGCGAGTAAATGCTCTCAAGGATATTAGAACAATCATTCTATTTTCTTCTAAATTTTGATTAATTTTGCAACATCAAATTCATAAATGATTTACAAATGAATAAAGAAGTAGTCATCGTTTCCATGGCAAGAACTCCAATAGGAAGTTTTTTAGGTTCATTATCAACTATTCCAGCAACAAAATTAGGCGCAATTGCTATAAAAGGTGCTTTGGATAAAATTAATTTGGATCCAAATTTAGTTGATGAAGTACTAATGGGTAACGTTGTGCAAGCAGGAACTGGTCAAGCTCCAGCAAGACAAGCTTCCATTTATGCAGGTATTCCAGATAGTGTACCTTGTACTACCATAAATAAAGTTTGTGCATCAGGAATGAAAACAGTAATGCAAGCAGCTCAATCTATAGCTCTTGGTGATGCCAATATTATTGTAGCTGGAGGAATGGAAAACATGAGTTTGATTCCGCATTATATGTATGCTCGTTCTGCCACAAAATTTGGCCCAGCAACTTTGGTTGATGGTATGCAAAGAGATGGTTTGGTCGATGTTTATGATGGGAATGCAATGGGAGTTTGTGCTGATGCTTGTGCTACTGAATATAAATTTTCAAGAGAAGACCAGGATGCATTTGCTATCCAATCCTATAAACGTTCAACTGCAGCTTGGGAAGCTGGCAAGTTTGATAATGAAGTTGTGCCAGTCGAAGTGCCTCAACGTCGTGGTGAACCAATAATTGTAAGTAAAGACGAAGAATATACGAATGTAACAATTGATAAAATTCCAATGTTACGCCCAGCATTTACAAAAGATGGTACAGTAACTGCTGCTAATGCGTCAACCATTAACGATGGTGCTGCAGCAATAGTATTAATGAGTAAAGATAAAGCGATGGAATTGGGTTTAAAACCAATTGCAACTATTAAGAGTTATGCTGATGCTGCACAAGAACCAAAGTGGTTTACTACTGCTCCTGCAAAAGCGTTACCAAAAGCATTAGCAAAGGCAAACATCTCAATTGATGCTGTAGATTATTTTGAATTCAATGAAGCATTTGCTGTTGTTGGTCTTGCAAATATGAAAATTCTTGGATTAAACGATAGCAATGTCAATGTAAATGGTGGAGCCGTTTCTTTAGGCCATCCATTAGGATGTTCAGGAGCAAGAATAATTATTACTCTATTAAGTGTATTAGAACAAAATAACGCAAAAATTGGAGCCGCAGCAATATGTAATGGTGGTGGTGGTGCTTCTGCAATTGTTCTAGAACGTAACTAATTTTTATGCACTACGGAATTTGCCAATTAAGCATTGTTTCATTGCGCTTTGATCCTTCTGATAAAAGTGAACTTGTATCTCAAGTTTTATATGGAGAAGTATTAAAAGTCATTGAACAGCGTAAAAAATGGAGCAAAATACGGTTGGCATTTGATACCTATGAAGGTTGGATTGATAACAAACAATTTCAATTCATTGAAAAAGATGAGTATGATAGCTTGTCGAAATCAAAACCCATTTTATCCACTGACTTAGTAGAATTTGTTGAAGATGCATCCAAACATCTTTATCCCATTCCCATTGGTTCTTCCTTAAATGGCTTAGCATTATTAAATCATAGTCATGATGGTAATACAACATCTCAAACAAATCCCAAATCAGAGCTTATTAAAACCGCTTCTATCTATTTAAATGCACCATATCTTTGGGGAGGAAAAACACCTTTTGGTATAGATTGTTCAGGATTCACACAAATGGTTTATAAACTGAATGGTCATAAATTACTTCGTGATGCTTCTTTGCAAGCAACACAAGGTGAAGCGTTAAGTTTTATTGAAGAAAGTGAGCCAGGTGATTTAGCCTTTTTTGATAATGCTGAAGGTGACATTATCCATGTTGGTATTATCATGGAAGACAATTATATTATCCACGCACATGGTAAAGTAAGAATTGACAG
>CALGIH010000030.1 GCA_937916035.1 uncultured Lacinutrix sp. | reverse complement strand
AACTTATTAGAGATTATTATTTTAACCACATGCCAGGACATTTAAAAGTATCATTTAGTGAGAAATATAACATGGATTCAGATTTTATTAAATACAATCTATACAAACAACCAAACCCAAATGCCTATATGGCATCATTTGCCGAATTTATGTTCCTTAATAAGGAATCAGAATATATTGTTAATGTGATAACAAATGGGATTCGTCTGTTTGCAAAAAACATGATACTCCAATTTAGTGAAGTTCTTCAGGATGTTCCGGTTCACTTTGCTGGATCAATAGCCTATTTTTCTCAAGATGAAATAAAAAAAGTTGCGAAAGAATTGGGTTTTACTGTCGGTAATTTTGAGAGTCGCCCAATTGAAGGATTAGTAAGTTATCATAGTAGTTATTTGACTGAATAGTTGGTTAACATCATATAACAAAAATTATTACCTTAGATGGCATTGAAAAATGCCATTTTTTTGTATAATTAATTAACCAACCATAGTCTATGTTTCATTTTTTTTCTAGGAGTTTCGCATTACTAATTTTGTTCAGTTCTCTTTTTCTTTTCCCCTTTCAAACTAAAGCTCAAAACATTCCTTTAAATCAGGAAGAACTTGTAATGCTTCTAAATGAAGAATTATCTGGGGAATCGGCTAAGCGAAATTTAGAATTTATTTCTCGTCAACATAGAATGCGAGGTTCAGAAGGCTATACAAAATCTGTAAACTTTATAGTTGATAAGTTGAAAGAGTATAACTTGGAAGGCATAGAAATAATAAAAATCCCTACAGATGGTAAAACCATGTATGGCACTCAAAAAGCAAGATTAGCCTGGGATGTTGAGTTTGCCGAACTTTGGGAACAAAGCAATACTGATGGGACTTGGATTAATGTGGAAAAAATTGCCGATTGGGAATCTATTCCATTAGTAGTGGCACAAGATAGTCATAGTGGTAATGTTGAGGCTGAATTGATCGATATAGGTAAAGGAAACTCAGAAAGCGATTATGAAGGAATAGATGTTAAAGGAAAACTAGTGTTAACCTCATTGCAACCTTAATCTGTTGTGCCATTAGCAATTGAAAAATATGGTGCTGTTGGAATATTGAGCTATGCTCAAAACCAAGTGACGGCATGGTACAAAGAGAATGATAATTTAATTCGTTGGGGACATTTAGATTCCTTTTCAGAAACTAAAACTTTTGGTTTTATGCTGTCGCTTAAACAGGCTAGAGCGTTTCAAAGTAGATTAGAATCTGGTGATATAATTCGACTACATGCAAAAGTGAGTGCTGGAAGGCATGCTGGTTTTTATGATATTCTTTCTGCAATTATTGAAGGCTCAGATGACAAACTAAAGAATGAAGAAATTGCATTTACGTGTCACTTAGATCATCCTCGACCTGGAGCTAATGACAATGCAAGTGGTTGTGTGGCAATCCTTGAAGTAGCAAGAACACTTAAAAAATTGATTGATGAAGGGAAAATTGAACGACCAAAACGTACTATTCGATTTATTTGGTCACCTGAAATAGAAGGTACAACTGCATTGCTAAATTTTAAACCAGAATTAGCTAAGCGAATAAAAACAAATATCCACATGGATATGGTTGGAGGAGGTCCAGAAACCAAAGCTATTTTTCATGTTTCAAAAAGCCCGCAAAGTATACCGAATTTTGTCAATGACATTGCTGAATCATTTGGAACATTTGTAAATAAACAATCTGATGATTATGCAAGTGGTGTAAATACTGATTTCCCTATAGTTTCAGAAGAAGGTGGCAAAGAAGCATTGCATGCTGTACTTGGAAATTTTCACATGGGAAGTGACTTCCAGGTATTTGCTGAAGGTTCATTTTCAATTCCAGCTATTTATTTACACGACTGGCCTGATAGATATATTCACACAAACTACGATACGCCTGCAATGATTGATCCTACAAAATTAAAACGCTCTAGTTTTATAGGAGCTGCTTCAGCTTATGCCATTGCAAATTTTGACACTAATGATGTTGATGGTTTAATAGAACTAAGAAAGCAAAGAATATTGAATCGTACTTCAGCCTTATTGAGCTATTGTGAGCTGTTGCCAATTGAAGAGAAAGAAAATGCTAAATATTATTTCTGGAAATATGAAATGGATGCATTTAATTCGATTAAGAGATATGCATTAGTTTCAAAAGCGCAAGAAAAGAATTATTCTGACTTTATTTCTAGTTTAAAATCTTCAATAGGATCTGGAAAATCCATAACAATCATAAATGATAAAGCTAATAAGGTATATTCAAGAAATATGAATGTAAAAGGACCTTTATCTGTTTTTGGATACGATTACTTTTTTGATCATTACGATGCAAGCAAACCTACACCAAAAATCTACAGTTATTCAGGTTTAAAAGGTTCAGGTGGCGAGTATTCGTATGAAACATTAAACTTGGTTAATGGAAAACGTACAGCTTTAGAAATTAGAAATCAATTATCG
>CALGIH010000029.1 GCA_937916035.1 uncultured Lacinutrix sp. | reverse complement strand
ATTTGGATAAAAAAGAAGTTCAAATATCGATATAAAAGTATCTAACATACTAGGAAGCGACAGAGAAAGTGTGTATAAATCGTTTAAAGCACAAGATCAAATATTCTCATTAAGAACTCCTGGGACAGAATTTTCTTTAGGATACACCTATACATTTTAGTAAATACATTAAGAATTAGTCATAAAAAAAGCTCCCTAAATAAGGAGCTTTTTTTTATGTTTAGTTTTATTATTTATTTCTAACGGCTACTTCTGTTTTGTTTTTCCATTCATTGACACTTACAATTCTAGAATCGACATAGTCAACTTCAGTTAATTTACCATCAGTCCAGAAAAGCCATTTGCCAACTTTCTTATTATTGGCGTATTTTCCAACTGCTAATTTATTTCCATGAACATCATAACTTTTCCAAGTTCCATGTAATTTTCCTTTGGCATTAAAAGTGCCTTGTTGTTGTACTGTTCCGTCTTCATAATAATATGTAGCTTCAGTAACATCTCCGCTTTTTTCGGTTTTCACAATCGTGCCAGCTTGTCCAAAAGATAATGCTGCGACGAATAGAAGGGCTAATAATAAAATACTTTTCTTCATAACGCGTATATAAGTTTAAATTAGTTTGCCGACACATCAAATATAAATATTAATTAACATTTTAACAACTATTAATTAACATTAAATTTACATTGAACACCTAATCCATTGATTATTAATTGTTTACTTGTTTTATAGCTTAACAATTAGCTTAATGATTTAATAATATTGTGGTTACAATTACCTTATCTATATGTTAGATATTTGCCAACGTCTTAAGACAAACAATTAGTATTTCATATAATCTATTAGTTTTTGTCGACTATATTATCATGATTTCTAATGACTGCCTTTGGCCAAGGCAGTTTTTTTTACCTTAATGTTAATGTTTTGGTTACATTAATTTAACATTAGTATTAGTTCTTTGCAGCGACAAAAACTAATACCTAATTATGAAAATTAAAATTTCTGTGATTGCTATCACCTTTGTAGCACTTTCATCACTGAAGGCTCAAGAGATTAGCGATACTTCATTTGGCAATGGTTTAATTAACTTCGTTGCAAAAGACAGCTCTTTTAGTGTGAAATTTGCACCTCGATTTCAAGTACGTTCAATTTCTTCTTGGAATCATGATGGAAATCAATATGTTAGCCCTGAACACAATTTTATTGTACGAAGAGCTCGCTTAAAATTTGATGGTTTTGCTTACAGTCCTAAACTTAAATATAAAATAGAGTTAGGTCTATCTAATAGAGATATTTCTGGTGCTAACGCCTATAATAGAAATACCCCAAGATATATTTTAGACGCAGTAATTATGTGGAATTTTGCAGGAAACTGGGAATTATGGGCTGGACAAACAAAACTTCCAGGTAATGTGGAGCGCGTAGTGTCTTCAGCCAATCTGCAACTAATAGATCGTTCGTTATTAAATAGTCGTTTTAATTTAGATCGTGATTTAGGTATTCAAATACGTCACAAAACGAGCCTAGGTGGTGAATTTTTAATGCGTGAGAAGTTTGCAGTGTCTCAAGGTGAAGGTCGTAACGTAACTGAAGGAAATGAAGGGGGCTTGCAATACACGGCTCGACTTGAGTTTTTGCCATTTGGAACATTTAAATCTAGCGGTGATTACAGTCAATCAGATTTAAAGCGTGAGGAGAAACCAAAACTAATGGCTGGGTTTACATATAATTATAACCAAGATGCTGTTAGAGAAAGAGGATTTGCTGGTGATTATATGATTAGAACTGATGGGTCTTTATATGAAACAGATCAAACAACTATTTTTGCAGATGCAATGTTTAAATACAATGGATTTTCATTTATGGGAGAATATGCAACACGCACAGCTGATGATGAAATCGCAACAGAGCTAGATGGATTTTCACCAACAGGAGATATCGTGTTAACTGGTAACGCCTTAAACTTGCAAGCAGGATATTTATTCAAAAGTAACTACGAAATCGTTTCACGTTTTACAACTGTAAATTATGAAAGTATTACTGGCGCCTTACCAACTGAGCAATATACATTAGGTGTTAACAAATTTATTGTTGGTCATAAATTAAAGGTGCAGTCTGATATTAGTTATACTACGCTTGACGGAAGTGAAAATAACATTACATTTAGACTAGGTTTTGATATTCATTTTTAAAACATAACATTAACATAACATATCACTGCAAAACACTATAGATATTTGCAGACTAATTCTAACTAAATTATGGATAATATTTATTTATTTATGCTCATTGCCATTACAGTTCTTGCAGTTGTAGACATTGTAGTAGGTGTAAGCAATGATGCTATTAATTTCTTGAATTCAGCTATAGGCTCAAAAGCTATTTCATTAAGAACAATAATGATTGTTGCTAGCTTAGGTATATTCATTGGAGCAGTGTTTTCAAGTGGTATGATGGAAGTAGCTCGAAAAGGTATTTTCGTTCCAGCTCAATTTGAGTTTAGTGAAATCATGCTCATCTTTATGGCTGTCATGATAACAGACATTTTATTGTTAGATTTCTTTAACACACTTGGTCTTCCAACATCAACTACTGTATCTATCGTTTTTAACTTATTAGGTGCTGCAGTGGTTATGTCGTTAATTAAAATTAGCGCCACTGATGACCAGACGTTTGCAGATTTAGGGAACTACATAAATACGGAAACTGCATCTACAATTATTATTGGAATTTTACTATCTGTTATTATAGCGTTTACAATAGGAGCGGCTGTTCAATGGGTTTCACGTCTTATTTTTACGTTTAACTATGAAAATAAAATAAAGAATGTTGGAGTTGTTTTTGGAGGTGTCGCATTAACCGCTATAACCTATTTTATTTTCTTAAAAGGATTAAAAGGAACACCATATTATAGTGATCTTGAAGGAATGGTTGAAGGTAATGAAGTTGTAATCATATTAGGAAGCTTTGTTTTCTGGGTTTTATTTTCATATATATTTCAAATAGTTACAAAGAAAACCGTACTTCTCTTTGTAATTGCTGTTGGAACTTTTGGATTAGCCTTAGCTTTCTCTGGAAACGATCTTGTAAACTTTATTGGAGTACCAATGGCAGCATATCATTCTTATGAGGCTTGGATTGCTGGAGGCATGGATCCTTCAATGTCCATGGCAGTATTAGAGAAAAAAGTACCAGCTGAACCATTGATATTATTTATTTCTGGCGGCATAATGGTATTAACTTTATGGTTTTCTAAAAAAGCTAAAACAGTTGCAGAGACTGAAATTAGTTTATCACGCCAAGGTGAAACACACGAAAAATTTGAACCTAATCGACTTTCAAGAAGTGTTGTAAAACGAACAACTCAGCTTTCAAGTTATTTTAGTATAATTATCCCAACATCCATTCAGGAAAGACTTGCAAAGAGTTTTACAAAGCCTGATAATGTTATGTTAACCAAAGATCAAAGTATTGATGCTCCAGCATTTGACATGATTCGTGCGTCGGTTAACTTAATGGTTGCAGGGGTATTAATTGCTCTCGCTACTTCAATGAAATTACCATTATCAACTACATATGTTACATTCATGGTTGCCATGGGATCATCGCTTGCTGATAAGGCATGGGGAAGAGAAAGTGCTGTTTACCGCGTGGCTGGCGTTTTAAACGTTATTGGTGGATGGTTTGGAACCGCAATAGGAGCATTTTTCGCGTCTGGTATTGTTGTTTTTCTAATCAACTGGAATCCAAAAGTTATGACTCCAATTTTGTTATTATTAACGGCAGTTTTATTGTATATAAATTACAGCTCACATAAGAAAACTTCTACTAAAACTATTGAAGAAGATAGCCTAACAAAAGCAGAAAGCAGTTCTGTTCAGGGTGTTATTCAAGAAAGTGCAAAAAACATTGCAAATGTAGTTAAACGTGGAAATAGAATTTATACAAATGCAATAAACGGTTTAGCCAAACAAGACGTAGGGTTATTAAAGAAAAATAAGAAACAAATTGTCAAACTCTCTGATGAAGTTGATGATTTAAGAGATAACATTTTCTATTTCATCAAAAACTTAGATGAATCAAGCATAGGTGCCAGTAATTTTTATATTAATATTTTAGGGCACTTACAAGACATGGTGCAATCTTTAGAATATATCACTAAAGTGACTCATAAACACGTAAATAACAATCATAAAAAATTAAAGTTTAGTCAAATAAAAGAGTTGAAAGAAGTTGATGAGCGATTTGAAACATTTTTTGATAACACTAAAAAGGCTTTTGACTCGAGATCGTTTGAAGAAATTGGTGTAATTCTTGGGAGAAAACAAGAAATAATTACCTTAGTAACAGATAAAATTCAAAAGCAAGTAGCTCGAACTCGTACAGAAGAATCTAGCCCAAAAAACACAACCTTATACTTTAGTATTCTTTTAGAAACAAAAGATTTGTTAACAGCAACAATGAATTTATTAGAAGAGTATCATGGAGCACATGATGCGTCTGTTGAACCTGCAACGCTTCCAAATAATATTGAAGTCATTGAGGAAAAATAGTAAAATAGATAAATAGTCAATAAAAAAACACCTAAATACTAGGTGTTTTTTTGTGTCGTTTTATAAGTTAATCATCCTTGTTTTTAACATGTTTGATAGAATTACTAAAAAACGATTGGAAGTCGTGATATGATAAATTCGTAAAATTCCTTTAAATTCGTAAAAATCAAATACTCTTTCCGGATGAAAAAAAATATAGTTTTTGCCATTATCATCACAGTTTTTATGTCTTGTGAAAAAGAGTTAACCTCAGAACAAATTTTAAACAATTCAATTTCATATCATGACCCAAATAATGAGTGGAATACCTTTAATTCTACATTCCATATCACAATGGAAACTCCCGATTCGCCTAACAGAGAAAGTGTTATTACCATAAATAACCCTGAAAGCGCCTTTTATCTAAAGGTCGTTAAAGACACAACAATGATTGAATATAAAGTAAGAGGCGACAATTGTAATATTGCCTTTAATAGAAGTGCTCAATTTACCGAAGAAGAAGCAAAAGCAAATAACCTTAATTGCGACAGAGCTAAAATGTATAAAAATTATTACTCCTATTTATATGGCTTACCAATGAAGCTGAAAGATCCTGGAACCCATATTTCTGAAACGGCTGAACTTAGATCATTTAAAGGTAAAGAGTATTTAGTTTTAAAAGTAACTTATGATGAATCTGTTGGAAGTGATAATTGGTACATCTATCTCGATCCAGAAACGTATGCCATGGAAGTGTATCAATTTTTCAAAAAAGATGAAAACGGTAATCAAAAAGATGATAGTGGCGAATATATTTTACTAACCGAAGAAATGGTTGTTAATTTTATAAAAATGCCAAAAGTACGCGCCTGGTATTACAATAAAGACGATGCTTATTTAGGAACAGATATTTTAAATTAAAAAAAGAGCCTCTTCCAATGTTTCAGAAGAGGCTCTTTTTATTAATACTTATTAATAATTAAGACCCACACATTAAGCAGTCATCACCTTCAGCAGCCTTAGCTTGGGCTATAATCGCTTTCATCTCATCTGGAGACATTGGCTGAACTTCTACCTTTTCGGTAGATAATTCTGTGGTTTTTTGCGCAAACTTTGCAGCCGTTTGTGCTGCCTTTTCTTTTTGCTTTTCAACTATTGATGCTTCTACTTGAGCCACTTCAACAACTTCGTCTACTTCTGCAGCCGGTTCTTCATTTTTCTTTGTATCTAATGTAAACTTAATAGCATCTACGGCACTCTTAGTACGTAAGTAGTACATTCCCGTTTTTAAGCCACTTTTCCAAGCATAAAAATGCATTGAAGTAAGCTTTGCCATTGTTGCACCTTCCATAAACAAGTTAAGTGATTGTGATTGATCAATAAAATAACCTCTGTGACGAGACATGTCTATAATATCTTTCATACTCAATTCCCAAACAGTTTTATAAAGCTCTTTAATATCTTGAGGAATACTATCAATATTTTGAACAGAACCATTAGCTCTCATGATATCTTGTTTTAAGCTATCATTCCAAAGTCCTAGTTCAACAAGGTCTTCAAGTAAATGTTTGTTGACCACAATAAATTCACCAGACAATACACGGCGTGTATAAATATTTGACGTGTAAGGCTCAAAACATTCATTGTTTCCTAATATTTGTGAGGTACTTGCTGTTGGCATTGGAGCGACTAACAATGAGTTACGCACACCATGCTTCATTACTTGTTTACGCAATTTAGCCCAATCCCAATTCCCGCTTAATTCTTCGTCTTTAATTCCCCAAAGGTTATGTTGGAACTCACCTTGACTTATTGGAGATCCTTTATAAGTTTGGTAAGGCCCATCTTCTTTTGCCTCTTCCATACTTGCTGTTAAAGCTGCAAAATATAAGGTTTCAAATATCTCTTGATTTAGTTTTTTTGCTTCATCACTAGTAAAAGGCAGGCGCAACATTATAAACGCATCAGCTAATCCTTGAACACCCAATCCAATTGGTCTGTGACGGAAATTAGAGTTTTCTGCTTCTTTAACAGGATAATAATTTCTATCAATTACCTTGTTTAAGTTTTTTGTTACACGCTTGGTTATTTTGAATAATTCCTTGTGATCAAAAGCTCCATTTTTAATAAACATTGGTAACGCAATAGAAGCCAAATTACAAACAGCAACTTCATCTGGAGATGTGTACTCCATAATTTCAGTACATAAATTTGACGAACGAATGGTTCCTAAATT
>CALGIH010000028.1 GCA_937916035.1 uncultured Lacinutrix sp. | reverse complement strand
TATAAGTAATATTGTTGGCAAACCATTCGTGTCCAGCTTCATGAATAATTATGAAATCAAACTTTAATCCCCAGCCAGTTCCAGATACATCACGACCTAAATAGCCTTTCATATATTTATTACCATAGGTAATTGAACTTTGATGTTCCATACCTAAATAAGGCACTTCTACCAATTTAAAGCCGTCTTCATAGAAAGGATAAGGTCCAATCCAATGCTCGAAAGCTTTCATCATTTTTGGAGTGTCCTCAAAATGTACTTTTGCCTTTTCAAGGTTGTCTCTTAATACATAATAATCTAAATCCAAATCACCTTTTTCACCGTCAAAAACTTCTGAGAAATGAACATAATCACCAATATTCACATTGACACCATAATTGTTTATGGGATTATTTACAAACCAATGTGATGTTACCGTATTATCAGTATGTTCTTCTAACTTTCTTAAGCGTCCATTTGAAATGTTTGTCAATCCTTTTGGAATGTTTACACTAATGAGCATACTATCAACCTCATCATACATGTGATCTTTATTTGGCCACCAAACACTTGCTCCAAGACCTTGACATGAAGTTGCTATAAAATGATTTCCATTTTCATCTTTTTTCCATGAAAACCCACCATCCCAAGGTGCGTTTTTTGCTTCCTGTGGTTTGCCTTCATAATACACATCTATAGAGTTAATATCTCCAATATTTTGAGTTTGTGCAAGTGTGACAAAATGAGCGTTGCCATCATGTTTAACTTCTAAAGGTTTATTATTTTGAATAACTTTTGTAATTTTCAATGGTGCCTGTAAATCAACTTGCATTACTGATTGATTTTTCAATACTTTATATTGAATGGTATTTTTACCAGAAATAAACTTGTCATCAGGATTTACTTTTATATCTAAATGATAATAGGTTAAATCCCACCATTCACGTTCAGGTGTTATAGAGCCTCTTAATGTGTCTTGTCTTGTGAAATCAGTCTTTTCTTGAAGTAATCCTTGTGCCTGAATCGTTGAAAGTGGAGCAATTAATGTAATTATTAGTACTGCTAAAAAAATTCTAATCATATTTTCTTTAATTAAAATTATCTAAATGTTTTGTTCGGGAACACTACCATACTTTCATAACCATCTTTGCCAACTGTAGCGACTCCAAAAAAGAAATTATCAATTACGATTCCTTCTAAGGTGAATTCTGAGACATCACCAACATATCTACTATAATCCCAAGTTGGAGATGTGGTATCTCTCCAATAAATTTTGTAACCTACTGCACCATCAACTTTTTCCCATTGAAATTTCACGGAAGGCTCAACAATACCACCAATTTTAAGGTTTTGGGGTGGAGGAGGAGCACTGGCCAAACTTGCTAAGTTAATGGCATTAACAGCTGTTAGTTTTTTTGCATAGGGAAAATTAACGTGCTCAAAAGTGTCACCATAATTGATGCCGTTTTCTGTTCTGATATCTTGATGTTGTTGCGTGTAATTTTCATGCGCTTCCATAATTCTTATACCAGCAAAACCTGCATCATTAAAAGGACGATGATGACCACCACGACCAAAACGGTCTAAGCGATACACCAACATTGGATTCATTTCTGGCATATATGTTTTTACATTTTTATGAATATACCGTGCTAATTGGCGAGAGATTCCATCAACTTCGCCTCCATAAAAACGTCTTGAGTTTCTTTCTTGTTCAGTCTCTGTTGGAGGAACTGGTTCAGAAAAAATACGGAAGGTTCTATTATCTATGACACCATCAACACCTTTTATGTTTCCTATCATATCATTATTCATAATACCAATAATCTCCCATCCTTTTTCTTTAGCATAAGCGGCCAAACCTTTTCCACCATAAAGCCCTTGTTCTTCACCAGATAAGCCAACATAAATAATGCTATTATCAAATTTGTATTTACTCAACACTCGAGCAGCTTCAATGGTTCCTGCCATTCCAGAAGCATTATCATTGGCTCCAGGAGAATCTGAAGTAAAATCTGTTGGATCAGAAACACGAGAATCAATGTCTCCACTCATTAAAATAAAACGATTTGGATATTTAGCTGCTTTTTGGATCGCTAAGACATTAACAATTTCTACATCATGAACGATACGTGCTCCATCTCCTTTTTTAATTAAATCTTTCTGATAAAAAACGTCTAAACAGTTATTGCAATTAGAATCGATTTTTTCAAATTCAGATTTTATCCATCGACGTGCAGCACCAATACCACGAGTATCAGAAACCGTATCGCTTAAAGTATGTCGTGTCCCAAAATCGGCTAAGGTTTTCACATCACTTTTAATACGTTCCGCTGAAACAGCATCTATAATGTCGTAGATTTTTTGATCTGTCTGGGCATTCAAAGCAATTGAGAGCACGAAAATAAGACTAAAAATAATTGATTTTTGCATTGTTGTTAGTTTATTGGTTAGTTAATAAGGTAAAGCTTCGTAGGTTTCATACTGTATAAGGCTTCGAGGGTTTTCAGTGGTATTACTGAAGGTCATTTGAAAAGAATTATAAGGATAAGTTCCATAAGGTTTTGAAAAATCCCAGTCAGTTGCTACAAAATGTAAATGAGGTGCTCTGGCATTTCCTGATGCACCACTATAACCTATTGGATCTCCTGCTTCAACAAAATCACCTTCTTCTACGATGGCTCCATTGTGAGTAAGGTGTTGATATTGAATAAAATAACT
The DNA here is from genome assembly GCA_937916035.1 of uncultured Lacinutrix sp. Taxonomy (GTDB): domain Bacteria; phylum Bacteroidota; class Bacteroidia; order Flavobacteriales; family Flavobacteriaceae; genus CAJQLB01. The sequence continues at coordinate 2,629 of CALGIH010000028.1, read as the reverse complement.
ATCTTCATCTAAAAGCACAACGACATTGTTTTTCTCCTGAAAATCGACTCCAGATTCTTCAACAAAAAGAATATAACCTGCCCTTGCAGCTGTAACTAGTGTTCCAATGTCCATAAGAATATCAATGGCAAATTGATCAGGCTCACCAAAAGAATGTTCAGCACCACTGCAGTGACTTAACCCAATTTGATAAGATTGACCAACTGGGTAAGGTAGTTTATGAGGAGATGATACCCAATTAGGATACGCATATCCATCACAGCCATTAGCAATTATTGGATTTCCACCACCATTGTTGTTGTTAAAGCCGTCATTTTTACTACAAGTTAAAGTAGCAATAGATATAACAATAGTTATTAAAATATGATACGTTTTTTGAATCTTCATTTTAATTTTTAGTGTAATTAAACTTTACATTTTCAATGGAGCCATCATCATTATGAATATCAACATAAACGTTCATTTCCTTTTCATTAATTTTTTCAAAGACCATGCCTTCAAATACAACTTTGGTAAGCGTGATTTCAATTAAAGGAAAATTGACAGTTTCATCTTTAGTCTCCCAACCTTTTAAGTCGTTATTAAAGTGTTTTAATTGCAAAATAAGTGAATTTTCTACTTCACGGATTATTTCTATTTCGTAAAATGTCACCTTTCCATCATTAATAAGCTTAAAAGTTGCCATCATTGAACCACCTGAAGGTTCACTCCATATTTCTTCAGTAATTCCACCAAAAGCTTCTCCATGCCAAGTACCAGATATCCACGCAATGTTTTCTAATGTTGGCTTTAGTTTTGTCTCTTGAGAGGTTGCAGTTGCCTCAACATCACCAGCAATTAATAACTTGTTTGATTCTGTATTGGTTGCTATTCGTGTTATTGCATTAATCCCGTTCGATTTTAAATTCGCAATTTCTTTCCAATTAGTATCTTTTTGTAATGTCAACTTATATAAAATGCTTTCTTTCCCAGAAAGTATCGTGTTGGTTCCTGCCCAACAAATATCTTCAACACCTTGAAGTGTGTTTGCGATTACTTTTATTGCTCCTGTTTTTGGGTTTAGGGATTTAATTTGCCAATTGTTTTCATTTTCTTTTGAAATGAAACTCACTAAATTAGTATTTGGAATTTTATGAAATGATCTTCCAACATTCGTTGCATATTTTTTGCTAATTCCATTTTGTAGGTTAGTGGCATATAAATTTAAACCGTCTTCTTCTATAATTGCAGATACAATTGTGTTTTCGTCATACCAAGTGTAATAGGCAACGACTAAGTCTGCAATGAGTTCTGTAGATTCTCCATTGCTTAAACTATAAGTATATAACCGTTGTTTGCCATCTGTATCTAATCGTACTGCAGATACCGCATTTTTATTTGGGATTTTTAAAGGTGAGTATTCGCCACCTTTACTAAAATTAATCCAAGATTTTGAATCATAATCCATGTGATATTTTACTATATCTGTTTGCCCATTTCTTGTAGAGGCAAATAAAACATAATTATCATCTAAAAAAGAAGGTTGGTTATCATAGCCTTCATTGTTAGATATGTTTTTAAAATTTGATAATTCAAACGATCCGTTTTTTGTATCAAGATCAAATAAAACGACTTCTGTATTGGGTTGAGCAAACATGGTTAATGGTAATACAGAAAGTAGTAGAAGGAAATATTTTTTCATTTTCATTGAAATTTTCTTAAAGATAAGAAATAAAAAAAGCCAATTCTATATTTAGAATTGGCTTTTTTAAAAATGCTCTTAATGGTAATATTAAAAACAGTATTTATTTTCTGCTTTTACTTTTTCTGCAATTTCGTTACGTAAATCTACAATATCTGGATAGTTTGTATATTTCGTAAATCGCTTAAGTCCCATAAGTAACATTCGCTGTTCGTCTCCTTCAGCAAACGAAATAATACTTTCTTTTCCTTTTTCTTCAATAATATCCACAGCGTGATACAAGTATAATTTTGCCATAGCTATTTGAACCGATTGAGATGCTTCACCAAAACGCTTGGCATTTTTCTCAGTTCTTAATATTGCAGACTCTGCCATGTATATTTCAATTAATATATCTGCAGCAGCAATGAGTAGTTGTTGATGTGCTTCAAGGTCTGGTCCAAATTTTTGAACTGCTCCACCAGCAACCATTAAGAATGTTTTTTTAAGTTTCTTAATCATTTCTTTTTCTTCTGAAAATAATTCAGAGTAATCTGGAGTTTCAAAAGAAGGTATTCCCATAAGTTCTTCTTGAACGGCACTTGCTGGACCTAATAAATCAATGTGACCTTTCATGGCTTTTTTAACCAACATTCCTACAGAAAGCATTCTATTGATTTCGTTTGTTCCTTCGTAAATACGAGCAATTCTGGCATCTCTCCAAGCTGCTTCCATAGGTGTTTCTTCAGAGAATCCCATGCCTCCAAAAATCTGGATACCTTCATCAGCACAGTTTTGTACATCTTCGGAAACTGCAACTTTTAAAATAGAACACTCAATAGCATATTCCTCAACGCCTTTAAGCTCTGCCTCTTGGTGAGTGTTACCTGCAGCTTCACGCAAAGCGATGCGATCTTCAATGTTTTTTGCTGCTCTGTATGTTGCCGATTCACCTGCATAAGCACTTGC
>CALGIH010000027.1 GCA_937916035.1 uncultured Lacinutrix sp. | reverse complement strand
CGAATAGCAAAATCTCTGTATGGGTAGTTAGGTGCTGAGTAATAATTATACCCTGTAAAAGCCGAATTGAAGTGTTCTGCTTTAATAAAAATTCTTGTTTGACGTATTTTTGCATTAATAAAAAAGTCTAATCTTGGGAAGCCTCCCAACTTAGTTTGATTCTGAACATAAAACTCGGCTAATAAAGGATCATAAGCATTCATATTATATTCAGTGAAATAATTAAATGTAATACCTGTTTGCAGAAACAATGCCTTTTTAAAGAAGTGATTGGAATAGTATAAGGTATTCTTAGTAATAATTTCAGGTACATTTAATACATCTTCCCCATCAAGTACTGTTTGATACCTAATTGTATTGTTTAACGCAAAGTTTCTCCATTTTAATTCTTTACCCACCTTAACCCTAAAATAATTGACTGTATTAGAAGATTGAAAAGGTTTAACTAAACTATCAGATTCTGATAAACCAAAATAGGTGTAATTATTAATAGTAGAATAGTCTGCTTCAATATTAACAAGTTTGTCAGACTTTAAATTAAAAGATAATTGTTTTGTTTCAACATTACTAAAGTCATTAGACCAATTATAATTGACATAATCACTTTGATATAATAGATAGTTATAATTTGGAGTTCTTGAATTTATATTTATGCCAGCACTGATTTCTATATCATCATTAATATTATAAGCTGCATTACCAGAGAGGTAATTACCATCAAAGTCACCAGAGATATTTAATCCAAATTTTCCTTCAACATTAAATTCTCCAATTCTGTTTTGATATTCCCCACCAACAGAAATCACATTACCTTTTAACCTATTAGTTATGTCATTCCCATTTAAGGTCACAACTTTATTATAACCATAGTTATACTTATTGTAGGCTGCTTTAAATTTTAAAACACCTATTGTATTATTAATATATTTAGCATTTACATCAATATACATATCCTGTAAAGACACTTTGTCCTTTAATCCAGAGCTAATAAACGCATCACCAAAAAAATCGTTTTGAGAAGACTGCTCGAACTTATAATATTTATCTTCATAGGAGAATGTATTCCCTATACTTAATATATTCTGTGAGACAGAATCCTTTTGTTGGATTAAATTATAGGCATGTTCTAAATAGTAACGATTCCCTCTTAAAAAACTATTGGCATTTTCGAAAGCTGGATCAAAAACAGAACGATCGAGAAACTCTGGGTTTCCAGACTCAAAATTTTCAATATCTTCATCTTTTATGCCGCCATTTTGCTCATTAAATAGATCTTGAGCAGTTACGTGAGCTCTTAAATTATATCTGTTATTTTTTGTTTTATAATTAGTACTAAAATAAAAATTACCTGAACTTGTTAAAATGTGTTGATACTTACCCAAAGACCTCATCCCTTTATATCCAATCGAAAAATTGAATTGTTTAGACGTATTTATAGTAAACATAGATTCTAACAACTGACCTTGTTCAAAAGCCGTTTTATACATTAATTCTGTAAATGGTGTTGGCACATAATAATAGTTAACATCCTCAATTTCCTTATAATTAAAGTGCATCGCTTTAGCTCCAAAATTAGGTATTAACCTATCATCACTAAAATTATAACTCAAGGTGTTGAACGTTTGACCAATATTTGAAAACGTAAGCAAATCAAAATAATCTCGTCGCAAATAATTAAACTTATAATCTTTATATATTGTTAGCGTCGTATCAGCAATGATAGTATCATTTTTTACATTTATAATTTTGTAGTCTGTGATTTTTGCGTCCTTATTTTTAATATTTCTATTTGAAGTGTTTTTTGAAGAACCTCTATTACTCAAAGTGTCATTTCTATCACCTCTTACTGGATCCTTAAATTCTCTGACTTTAAGCTTTACAGGATCTGTAACTTGGGCTTGTAATAGGCTAAAAGTAAAAAAGCAAAATATTAGCAGTAATCTATTCATTAATATAACCTTGAAAAAGTTGATTTAAATTGAAAAAACTCTGGCAAAAATAGTAAATATCTTATGGATTTAGTTCTTTTACCAAAGAAACGCAATTTCAAAACATCATAACGATTCAAACTTATTAATATTTAAATGTTAAAGTTAAAGTATTCAGAATTTAATTTTGAATGTGGCACAGACGAAGCTGGTCGCGGATGTTTGGCTGGCCCAGTAACTGCTGCTGCTGTAATTCTTCCATTAGACTTTAGAAACGACTTACTAAATGATTCTAAGCTATTATCTCACAAAAAGCGTGATTATTTAAAACCAATTATTGAAAACCAGTCAGTTTGCTATGGTGTTGCGCATGTGTATCAAGAGAAAATTGATACAATTAACATCCTCAATGCATCAATTTTAGCAATGCATAAATCTATTGAAAAGCTCCACAAAAAGCCGGAATTCATTAGTGTTGATGGCAATAGGTTTAAACCGTTTAAAACAATTCCTCATCAAACCATCATAAAAGGTGACGGAAAATACTTAAACATTGCAGCTGCCTCTGTATTAGCAAAAACATATAGAGACGCTTATATGGCAACAATACACGAAGAATTTCCAATGTACAACTGGATTCAGAATAAAGGCTACCCAACATTTGAACATCGCGAAGCCATTAAAAAATATGGAATCACTAAATATCACAGAAAATCCTTTAAGTTACTACCTGAACAATTAACTTTTGAATTTTAAATTATACCTTTGCAACGTGCGTTTTATTAATTTTCCTCAATGAAAAAAATACTTGTTGTTTTTGTTTTATTCTCTATAATTATTGGTTGTAATTCCAATAAAAAAAGCAGCACCAAACTTTCGCAACTAATTCCTGAAAACACTACAGCTGTTTTAAAAATATCTGATTTAGAATCGTTTAAAAGTGACATCAAAAACAATGATTTCTTAAATAGGACTTACAACAAGGACCTTCAACTACAAGATTCAGATATATTAAAAAGCTTAAAAACTATTAACGAAGTTTTGCTTTGTATTAGCAAGAATGAAGGTAAAAATCACATATCTATTATTACAAAATATAATGATAGTTTATTCAAGAATGCAGACATTGATTCTACATCTTTTTTCTTCAAAATAATTGACAGTATTTACATCGCTTCCACTTCAAAAGCAATCCTAAACACAATAAAATCAAAGGCAAATATCAATTTCGACAAACTCTCCCAAACTGTAAATACCAATGTTTCTTTCTCATTATATCTAAATAATAAGAGTGCAGATAGCTTGGGCTATGTATTGTTTAACCAAAGCAAAATGGCAAACTCACTAATGCTTGATGCTAGTATTACGTCAGGTGAGATTAATTTAAACGGAATTGCTATAACTAATGAATCTAAACCTGAATTACTCAGTATTTTTAATAGAACTTCAGCACAAGAAAACACACTTTCAGACATTGCTCCTAATGATAGCAAAGGCTTTCTCAGTTTTACATTTAACAATTATGATATCCTGAAATCGAACATTGAAACCTATACCAAAACAAAAATTGATTCCACTTTAAATGACTTTTGGCTCAATTCAATTAACGAAATTGGCGAAGTATATTTAAATAATAGTTCTGTTATTATTGCTAAATCGCTAGATGTAACTACTACCAAAGACGGCTTATTAGACCATCAAGAAATCATTTCAAGCTTTAGAGAAATAGACATTCTACAATTCAATACTCCTAAGTTTTTCAATACCATATTTAGTCCTTTATTATCAAATATCGAAC
>CALGIH010000026.1 GCA_937916035.1 uncultured Lacinutrix sp. | reverse complement strand
TTATCACCGAAGTAAATGATAATGTTATGCTATATATTCCATATTTATTTGGATATTTTTCGTCGAGCTTTATCCCAACAAATGCACCAATAGCTATTATTACTGTCATTTGAATTGCAATTCCAGAAAAGCGTGCATAACTATTAAGCTGTTCTTTCTTTTTCTGAGTTTGGTTTTTGTTGCTCACCTTTATTTAGTTCTTTTACGGTGCCTTTCATAACACACGTCGCGTTAAAGGTTGCTCCAGGCTCAACAGCCAATTTACCAACTTCAACTTCTCCTTGAATATAAGCAGAAGATTTAAGTGATAAGGTTCCTGATAATTTAAGTTTTCCAGAAAAACTACCTTCAAAATCAGCATTAGTGCCTTCAATAGTCCCATTTACAAAACCTGATTTGCCAACGACTACTTTATCTTGTGTTTTGATATTTCCTTCAACTTGACCATCAATTCTAAAAGGCCCTTTGCTTACTATATCTCCAACTATTTTAGTGTCTTGAGCTATAACGTTTTGGTGTTATGTGTTTTCTGTTGCCATTTTTCCTTTTTTATTATCTGAAAACATAATTGTTTTTTATTGAGATTCTATATATGCATCAAGGTTTTTATGAATTTGAATAACCTCGTAATTGTCAGATGAGATTGAAAAGTGATTTCTTTCAATTCTTTTTTTGTAATCCTTTAAGATGTCTTTAAAGCCTTGCGCTCCTTGCAAACTAGTTAGGCCATGGACAACCACAAAGGTCGTGTTTGCATTATACTTATCTATTGATGATGACAAATCAAAATATCTTACTACTTCTATTGACTCATTTAATTTGTTTGCAAATTCTTCAATTTCTTCTTTAGAAGCGTCTTTAAAACTATATATTACTTTAAAGTTTTTGGAAGACGCTTCATCAACAAACGTCTTTTTTTCAAGCATTGGGATAACGCTTTGCATCATGGTCTCAGCTTGTTTTCCTTCTGGGCTATTTGGATAATTTAAAGCTATATAATTTATTGCTTTTTTATAAGCTTCAAACCCAAATAAACGAGCATTTGCTACTGCCTTTAAAAATTCAAATTTTGGCACAATAGCTTCCCCATCAAACATGCTTATATATGTATCACTCTCAGAAATTACAGTTGCATAATTTTGAGCTTCAAACTGTTTGTATAACCCTTCATAAATATTCTCAGGACTGTTTTCGTCTTCTCCAAGATTGGAGTCTGGATTTAACAAAATAGCAGCATATCTTGAATCTGGATGATTATTTATGATATCATTTTTTGCGATTTCTGCTTCTCCTGATTGATTTAACAAGACATAAAGTTTGTGTAAATTATACTTTGCAGGTAAAATTAAGCGTTCTTCAGGATTGCTTTCTAAGAGTGCTTTAAGCTTGTCTTTTGCCAATACATACTCTTTGAACTTGTCTTTGTAAATCAATCCTAATTGGTAGTAAGCAAAGTTTCGGTCTTTTGCTAGACTATCTATTGCTATTTGTTCAGTTGGAATTTTTGAAATGTAAAATTCAGGATCAAATAATTCTTCTTCACTGGCATCCACAAATTCTTCTCCTAAAGATTGTGAACTAGAACCAGGGTTACTTTTACTTGACCATCGCCAATTATCTTCCAATGAACGATTTCCCCAAATTTTAGAAAATTCATTTTTACCAAAAGCGACCGTTACAGGATTGTAAAAGTAAAATGATTTGATATTTGGTGCCTGTTTACCTTTAGCGCCTATGCCCTTTGCTATTGAATTGTTCCCTGAAGTTTTTAAGCCAGTAGCAGCATTTTGTTTAGCTATTTCTTCTTTGGCTTTAGCTTCCTCTGCTTCTTGTTTTAGTTTATCTGTATATTCTGTGAAATACACTAAACGTTGCTCATCTGAAAGACTAATTAAGCTAAGGATACTGTCATTACGCTGCGCAATATCCTCATAACGAATAACATCGTCTAAATTTTCTCGTTTTCTTTTAATCTCTCTATATAGCTTGCTGTTTTGCTTCAAATTAAGCATTGTGCTATCATAATAAGCTCCTGCCTTTTTATACTCGGAATTATCAAAATTCATGTTTCCTAAATTTTGATGATTCATTGCGTTTAAAAATTGATCTCTCGAATCTGTTCTTAGCGATTTATTATAATATTTTTCAGCAATAGTATCCGATGAGTTTACTAAATGATATTCGGCAATTTGATGATATATTTTATCAAGGTATGGTCTGTTTTCTCTGTTTTCTTCAAGTTCAGTTAACAGCTCTAAAAACTCTAACTTATTTCCGCTTTCAAAATCAAAATTCTTTGCTTTTTCTATATGAGCGCTTATTAGGTATATCCTTGGTGTTTTTCTGTTTAGCTCAATGACTCTATCGAAGGCGTAATTAGCACTATCTGGTTTTTTAAGAGCATTGTATAGCTGACCTTGAATGAATCTATAACGGCCTCTTTCGTCATTGCTTTTTGTGGCTTTTGATGCGATTTCCAATTGCGTAATGGCACTATCAAGGTATTCCATAGCAATATAACCTTCTGCAAGCATTGAAGTTGCATCAGCCAAGTCTTTTCCTTCAAGTTCTTCTTGATACATTAAACGCTTGAGGTTGGTAATTGCTAACTCCGTATTTTCTAATCTTAAATTAGATTTTTCTCGCCAAATACGAGCTTGATTTATCTTATCGCTCGCCGGATATTTATAAAGAATATAATTAAAGGCTTCCATTGCTGGGACAAAACGTTGATCAAAATATCTTGATTTCCCTAGCAATAAGTAAGCTTCATCAATTTGAGGGTTTTTTTCCTTACCATTGATGTTCATTCCGTGTTTTTGTACCGCTTTTACCGCTTTTTCTTCAGCTCGTTCAAAATCTGCGTTTTTTGATTGCCCTGGAAGCACAATTTCATCAGAAACTTGCATACGCTCCACTGGAAGAATTTCCCAGTAATTATCTGTATAACCTTCATTCAAAGATTTTCGTCCTTGCTCTAAAGCATTATAGCCATTATATAAGGTGTTGTACTCAGTAGTTACTGCATGAAAATTTCGGCTAACAAAACTGTCATTCTTTCTGGAGCAGCCAATAAGAATAAGTGCAGATAAACAAAGTATTATATAAGCTTTAAAAGGTGTTTTCAACGTTGGTCTTGTTTAGTAAATAAATAACTAAATGTGCTGCAATATATTATGCATAAACGTAAAAATAATCATCTTTTTCTATTTTATGCTAAAAATCGGATACTTTTAGCCTGCGAAATGCTGCTCAAGTTCTTTTAACGTGGCTTCGCTAGTTTGTAAATCTTTTACTATTTCACCTTTTTCTAATACTACTATACGTTCACAAACATCAGTAATATGCATTAAATCATGACTTGAAATTAGAACCGTTACGCCTTGTTTTTCGGCTAAGTCTTTAATGATACTTTTTAATCGTATTTGTGTGGTTGGATCTAAATTTGCAAAAGGCTCATCTAGGATTATGACTTCAGGGTTTCCAATTAGTGCGGCCACAATTCCGGCTTTTTTCTGGTTTCCTTTACTTAAATCGCGAAGATATTTTTTTTGACCCAATATTTCACCATGAAAAAAGTCTTCAAACTGAGATACTAATGCATCAACATCTGATTTGTTTTGATCGCGCAATTCACCAATGAAATAAAAATATTCTTCGGCAGTAAGATAGCCAATTAAGAAGCTTTCATCAATAAAAGAAGAGGTATAAGGTTTCCAATCTTCACTTTCGTTGACTAAAATATCTTTACTTTTTATATGTCCTGTTGAGGGCTGAATTAAGTCAAGAAGCAAACTGAAATAGGTGGTTTTACCTGCGCCATTGTTTCCAACAAGTCCAAAACTTTGTCCTTTTGGAATATCGAGATTTTCAATATTTAAAACTTTAATTCCGTTATATGCTTTTGAAAGATTTGATGTTGATATCATATGTGTTGTGTCTTTAATATTCTAATTATTTTTTTTCACTAAATGCTGCTATAGTTTTGTATTTCCCTTTTTGGTAAACCTGTTCGATTTTATTTAAGAAAAAATTTTTAAATACAATTCCTATAACGCCAGATAATGCTAATGTTATAATCCCTGCATTAAAGCTGATAAAATGATACGGAATAAAAAAGATTATTATTGGTAATATCATTTTGGGCAATGCTATAAGTAATTGTGTTGGGTTAAAACCATTGGTATTACTAAAGGCTTTTGCCTTGGTGTCTAATTCTATAGGGACTCTGTTTAAGGCGCCTCCAAATAAAGTGATAAATGTGTTTAATCCAATATTAAATAATGCTCCAGCTGCTATTATTAAATAAATATCCATACCAAAATATAAGTATGGTGTACTTAATATAAATGCTACAATTACCGCAAAAACCATTAAATACCATTTAGATTCTAAATATTGTCTATAAGGAATATTTTGACTCATTAATAATTTATAATATTCACTATCCCAAGAAGGTACTAATTGGCCAAAGCTTAAAAGAAATCCACCTGTAATAAAAATTGAAGCGAAACCTAATAAATAGGGCATTTCTTCAATGTATATTTTTTGAGTAAAAAAGAACAACCCATAAAATAAAAATAAAAATGACATCATTACCACTTGTTTTGGTCTTGCATTACGTGTAATCATTTTAATATCATTCTTTAAGAATGGTGCAACTTTTCCGAACCGATTCATCCAAGACAAATCAGTTGCATTGACTTCTTTTATTTTTTTAGAAACTGCATCATCTAAATAAAATCCTTTTCTTATGAATTTAAAGTTGATATAATACAAAACAATCATAAGAGAAAAAGGGATAATTGCTAAGAATGGTTGGTTGTATAGTGAATTAAATACAACTCCAAAGGGCTCTGAAGCATCATAAACATTAAAATATTTCAAGCCAATTAGTGCCACTAAAACAGTTGCAATACCATAAAAGACAACATTGCTTTTGTTGATTAAAAAATTTAAAAAATTGATAGACATGGCAATACACATCAAGGCAAAAAACCAAATTAGAACATTGCTTACTGGATACCCTTTAAACAACAAAACCACACTAAAAGGAAGAAATAAAAACAGCGATATAAAATTAAAAAAGGAGATGGTTGTTTTTCCCAATAAATAATGAATTACTGTATTTCGTTTAATTGGAATAGCCATTAGTGGTTTAATATTCATTACAGGTAGTTGTTGCATGAAATATCTAAGCATTAGCTCAAATAATATCCAATAGACTAAATAATTATTAACCATTATTATTGGATCTGCCTCAGGGAAAGTTTTTTTGATAATAAAAAACAGTCCAACTCCTAACATAAGCGCAGAACCTCCAAAATAAATAGCACCAAAAACTAATAGAATTTTAATAGCCAATCCTTTTTGAAAATATGAAGCTCTAAAAAATTGTTTCCACTCTAATTTTAAGAAATGTTTAATCATGTTTAGATCGTGTTTGATTTATTTGTTGTTATTCAGCCTAATTTGTTACAATAAAATTAAAATTAACTTTTATGTTCCTTATTTTTGCCCAAAATTCATGTCATGTCACAATTTCACAAACTTACTATAAAAGACATCCAAAAAGAAACCACCAATGCTGTTAGTATTACTCTAGATGTTCCAGCAAATTTAAAAGATATTTTTAGCTTTAAGGCTGGGCAATCCATTACTTTTAAAGTTACTTTAAATGGTAAAGAAATTCGTCGTGAATATTCTATCTGCACTTCGCCAAAAAGTGGTGAACTAAAAGTTGTTGTAAAAAAAGTTGAGGGAGGGATTTTTTCAACTTATGCAAATACAAAGCTAAACATTGGAGATATTGTTGTAGTGTCTCATCCTAATGGTCGTTTTGTGTTTAAACCTCAAAAAGACACTTCAAAAACAGTTGCTGCATTCGCTGCTGGAAGTGGTATTACACCAATACTTGGGATTGCAAAAACACTTTTAGAGGAAGAGCCTCAAAGCAGTTTTATACTTGTCTACGGAAATAAAACTCCTAGCGACACCATATTTTATAACGAGTTAGTGAAGCTTCAAGAAGCATATTCTGAACGTTTTATATTACAATTTGTTTATAGTCAATCTGAAGAAACTGACGCTCTTTTTGGAAGAATAGATAAAAGTGTTGTGAACTTTGCACTCAAAAATAAATTCAAACATTTAAACCCAACTTCATTTTATCTTTGCGGACCTGAATCTATGATTCATATTGTAAAAGATACATTGATTGAAAATGGCGCTTCTAAAGATCAAATATTTTTTGAGTTATTTACAGTTCCTGTTGCAGATACCTCAACAATCGTTGAATCGAAAACTGATGGCATGACGAAAGTCACAGTTATGGTTGATGATGAAGAAACTACGTTTTTAATGTCTCAAACTAAAAGTATTTTGGAAGCTGCTCTTGCCGAAGACATTGATGCTCCTTATTCTTGCCAAGGCGGAATTTGTAGTAGTTGTTTGGCGCGATTAACTGAAGGAGAAGCCGTTATGAGACAAAATAATATTCTTACTGATAGCGAATTGGCAGAAGGATTGATTTTAACTTGTCAAGCATATCCAACAACTTCAACTGTTTCTGTTGATTATGATGATGTGTAAAAAACATGTATTTAATCTGATAAATAAAGCGAGTTAACCTTGTTATTTGCGCTTTATCGAATACCATAAATGAATTCCTACAAAAGCTCATCCTTGCAAAGTAATTTAGTTTAATTTAGATCTTAAGCAAAACGTTAATTGTTTTTAAGGATTATCTATGTCTATTAAACGTTTTGTGAGCCTCGTTTTATACGAGGCTTTTTTATAGCACAGATTTAACTTTTACAATAATTTCATTTGGTGAAATGGTCGCAATAGCAAGTTCATACTCTTTAGGATACTTGTTACCATAAACAGAGGTTGGAATTTTAGGGAACTTGGTTCTGTCTGCCGTCAAACAAGAATCTAGAGAATGATTAAAAGGCAAGAATCCAGCAAAAGGATGTGTAACGCCCCAGATTGAAACTACTTTTATTCCGAGTATTGCCGCTATATGACCATTCCCAGAGTCCATAGAAAGCATAACATCGAGGTTTGAAATCACATCTACCTCTTCATCCAAAGTTAATTTTCCAGCAATATTTATAACGTTGTCAAATTGATCAGAAAGCCTCTCTAATTGAGCAACCTCGTCTTTTCCTCCTCCAAACAACAAAATGTGATAGTCTTTAGCAAGGACGCTAATAACCTCGTTCATTAGCTCCAAAGGATACATTTTGCTCCTATGTGCAGCAAAAGGTGCAATACCAATACATTGTTTTGCTTCTTTTTTTGTAATCTCTAAAAGCTTCTTAGTTAAAGGAGCTGGTTTAGGAAACGTAGGATTTGATACGTCAATTTTAAAACCCAATTGTTCAAAAACATCAGCGTAACGTTGCTGTGTTGTTTTTAATTGCTGAAAAATTTTACCAGAGACCAATGCTTCCTTTTCTGCTCGTCCTTTATCAATTTGAGCAAATTGTTTTACTGATAAAAAACTCCTTAAAATATTACTTCGTAACACATTATGAAGGTCAGCTATTGCATCAAAATTAAATTGTTTTAACTCTTTTGAAAGTTTATACAATCCAAATATGCCTTTATGATTGCCTTTTACATCGGCATTGAAAACAGTAACATTTTTCAAATCTCTAAAAAACGGATTAAAAAACGCTCTTGTTAAAACAGTAATTTTTACTTCTGGATATTGATTACTAAATGCTCTAATAACTGGTACAGTCATTGACACATCTCCCATTGCTGAGAGACGAATTACTAGAATATGTTTTGGTTTAGACATATAATAACCCTTCCGAATTTTGGTTCAGCAACCAAAATCCACCTTCCCTTAAAAAGAGAAGGAGTTAGCTTTTATCGTTTTTATTTTTGTGAACGCAATACAGGATTCAGCTCATCGTCATTATACATCTTCATTTGCTTATACACTTTCATATACTTATCTCCTTTACTAATATCAGTGAGCAACGTATCAATAGCAGTTGACAAATCAACTCTCTGATCTAAAAGAATGTTCAACTTTGTTTGACATGCATTTCTGTGAGATTCAGAAGCATCAGTTCGAGTTGCTTCTTCATTCATATGATAAACTTTCAATGCTAAAATAGATAAGCGATCAATTCCCCAAGCTGGACTTTCAGTATTGATAGTCGCATCGTTTTGTGGAGTTACGGCTTTATATTTTTCTAAAAAATAGCTGTCAATAAATTCAACCATATCTGTTCTGTCTTGGTTGGATACATCAATTTGACGTTTCAATTTTAAGGCAGCCACTGGGTCAATTTGTGGGTCGCGAATTATATCTTCATAATGCCATTGTACAGTATCTATCCAACATTTTCTATATAATAAATGTTCCAACAAATTTGAGTTTTTATCATACACATTGGTAAATGACTGATTCACAGTATTTACAATATGGTATTTTTTAATTACGTCTTGAAATATTGAATTTGCCTTTTCTGAAAACATATCTTTTTAACTTTAAAGTACAAACCTACATATTTTTTAGCTAAAAACTTTTAAAGCCAATTTAATGTAGGTTCCCGTTAACATTATTTTTTAGTAGAAATTACAAACGTAAATATACTTCTAATTGTTAACTTTACTAATCTATAAAAACTTGTAAAATGCAAATTCATAATTTTTCTGATAAAAGTTCAATATTAAACACATTTGTTTCAGAAATACGTTCAGTTACAATTCAAAAAGACAGAATGCGATTTAGACGAAACATAGAACGCATTGGTGAACTATTAAGTTATGAAATGAGTAAAATACTAAGCAATGAAACTATCAATATTCAAACTCCTTTAGGAAATTCAGACTTGAATGTTCCGAAAGATGATGTCGTTATTTGCTCCATTTTAAGAGCTGGATTGCCATTTCATAATGGTATATTAAATTATTTTGATAAAGCAGAGAATGCCTTTATTTCAGCTTATAGACAGCATTTAAATAGTAAAGATTTTGAAATTATTGTTGAATATATTGCAAGTCCAAATCTGGAAAACAAAACACTTATTTTGGCTGACCCAATGTTGGCCACAGGCCAATCTTTGGCATTAACTTATGAGGCATTAAAATCTCATGGAATCCCAAAACAAATCCATATTTTGAGTGCTATCGGAGCAGAAGCGGGAATTGAATATATTAAAGATAAATTCCCTGAAAATACTCATTTATGGATTGCTGCTATAGATAAAGACTTGAATGATAAAGGTTATATTGTCCCTGGTTTAGGCGATGCTGGCGATTTGGCTTTTGGTGAAAAATTAAAAAACTAATTGCGCAATTGGAGTTATTATCAACAGCCACACAAACACTTCAGCAAACCAAGTTTCTTTTATAGATTCAATATAATTTGTCATAATAATTGCAAGAGGTCCAAATAGAAAAATAAACTCACTCCCATTTTTATTTGGTGCCAAAATCACAATTGTAGACCCTATAATTAATGCTATTAGAATTAATATAAACGATGGCCTGTAGCCTCTTGTTGTATTTTGTAGTTTTCTGATATAAAAGAACAGAGCCCAAAGCCCTAAAGATAAGATGATGGTAATAGAAATGATAAGGCTTAATTTATTGTAGTTTGAAAAATCAAAACTTAAACCATCAACATACCTATTAATATCTCCAAAAGAATTTTCGGTTATTATGTAGTAACAAACAACTATTAAACCCACAGTTAAAATTCCTGTAAAAGGAATTATCCAGTTGTTTATTTGCCCAATAGAATAAAAAATTAATGCAGCAAAAACCAAGATTAAAAACAAAATAGCCCAAAAGTAAAATAAGGATGCTAAGACAATCCAAAAGGCAGCATCAAAGAGCTTTTTTTTGATGGACAAATTTGACCTAAGGCTAATGATACGACGTATAGAAAATAAAATAAACACATTTGAAATAATGATATTTCCATGTTGAATGGTTTCAGGAATGCATGCTAAGAATAAACTAAAAAATAGAATTTTAAAGCTATTTTGCTTCGTTAAGTTGTTTTTATTCACAAAGAATGATAGCACAAATATTGATAGAATTGTAACGCTATATAATACAAGTTCTTTGAGTATCTGAGTGGAATCTATCCCTTCAGAATAATAGCCAAATCTGATGACTAAAAACAGGCCAAAAACAAAAACGGACACAAGCACGAGGTGAATTGGTTTAGAAGTGCTAAAAAATCTTGTAATCATTTAAAGAGTGCGTATATTTGTCATGTAAATATAATATTATTACAATGAAAGATTTATTTTATGCTATTCAAGATTTATTTGTAAATGTTTTATTTCTTCCCTTTGATGGTTTAAGAAGTTTAGAGCTTGATAATTGGTGGGC
Source organism: uncultured Lacinutrix sp. (assembly GCA_937916035.1). Lineage (GTDB taxonomy): Bacteria > Bacteroidota > Bacteroidia > Flavobacteriales > Flavobacteriaceae > CAJQLB01. Next base: position 2,869 of record CALGIH010000026.1, on the reverse strand, counting down.
TGCAAATTTTATGTCTTGGGTTTTAACATTAATTGGTTTGGTTGCATTTGTGTATTGGATGCTTCAATTAAGAAAATTTGACAAAAACAACGAAGAAGATAAAAGTATCACTTCGCATTCATATTTATAAGTCAAACCCAATATCTTTACGATAATACATCTTATCAAAATATAGTTTTTCTATGCTTTGGTAGGATTTTTTTATAGCTTCTTGGTATGAATTTCCATAACTAGTAATTGCCATAACACGACCTCCTGAAGTAACTATTTTACCATTGTCAATTTTTGCTCCAGCATGAAAAGCAATAGAGTCTGTAATACTATCAACTCCTACAATTTCATTTCCTTTTTCATAAGCTTCAGGATAACCACCTGAAACCAACATTATCGTAGTTGCAGCGCGTTCGTCAATCTTAATATCAATTTTATCTAAGGTTTGATTTGCAATTGCTTGAAAAATTTCAACCAAATCATTTTTAAGTCTAGGTAAAACCACTTCTGTTTCTGGATCTCCCATTCTTACATTATACTCAATAACTTTTGGGTCGTCACCTACTTTTATAATGCCAATAAACACAAAGCCTTTGTATGGTAAATTATCTTTTTGTAAACCAGAGATTGTAGGTTTTACTATACGTTCTTCTATTTTATTTAAAAATTCTGGAGTTGCAAAAGGCACTGGAGACACCGCTCCCATTCCGCCAGTATTTAAGCCTGTATCGCCTTCACCAATGCGCTTATAGTCTTTTGCTGTTGGTAAAATCTTATAATTCTTCCCATCTGCTAACACAAAACAACTTAGCTCAATGCCATCTAAAAATTCTTCTATGACTACTTTAGCGCTTGCTGCACCAAATTTAGCATCAACCAGCATACTTTTTAATTCTGTTTTTGCTTCCTTTAAATCTTGAAGAATTAAAACGCCTTTTCCGGCAGCCAATCCATCTGCTTTTAAAACATATGGAGGATTTAAAGTTTCTAAAAAAGCATAGCCTTCTTCAACATTTGAAGCATCAAAGCTTTTGTAAGCAGCTGTTGGAATGTTATGTCTAAACATAAATTCTTTAGCAAATTCTTTACTGCCTTCTAATTCTGAAGCAGCTTTTTCTGGCCCAATAACAGCAACCTTTTTTAATTGATTGTCATTTAAAAAGAAATCATGAATGCCTTGAACTAAAGGGTCTTCTGGTCCAACAACAACCATGTTAATCCCTTTATCTAAAACTAAAGTTTTAATGGCCTCAAAATCAGTTACGCCAATATTTACATTGGTCGCAACCTCTGCTGTTCCTGAATTTCCTGGAGCAACATAAAGAGATTTACACAATGAGCTTTGGGCAATTTTCCATGCAAAAGTATGCTCTCTTCCGCCAGATCCAAGTATTAAAATGTTCATATTACGTTTTGTTTAGGCAAAAATAAAACTAATGCCACGAATACACGAGTATTTTTTATTTACTTTACAAAAATATCTGAGTCATTTGAGCTTATTTGATCTTTCCTTAGGCCTTAATGGCTTTCCAATAAAGAAGGCTACTCATCAATTGGAAATAATTCAAGGCAAAAATGAAACAGATTTTAACACCTATGTTCAGCAAAAAAGACAAGACATCGTAAACTACCATTTAGAACATAATGACTTCTATGTAAAACGTCAGCCTAATGTTTACCCCTTAAGAGATAAAGTTAAGTAACCGTTTATTATCTTGAAAGACGTCTTTCAAGACTTTATCAAATCTTAAAAAAGTAACTAATGGGAAAAGTAGGAAGGCCAATAAAAAGAACTGCTGAGGCAGTTGTAAAAGATATCAGAAGACAAACCAGAAGAAAGTTTGGTTCTGTTCCTTCAAAGATCTTTGAGTATTCAAAATTAGGATTACCAATTTTATATTTTGGTGGTGGTGAAGGTGAAGATATTATAAAAAACAACAAACTAGCTTGGATTGCAAAAGCTGGAGATTATGAAGGTTTGAACTTAAAAATTGCAAAAATAATTAAATCTGAAATAGCTTATGATTTGAAAAATAAAATAAAAAATACGGCTAAAGAAAACTTTAGTTTTAACGCACCGTTAAATAAAATAGCAAGATTAATTTAATATGCTTTCTTATCTCCTCTTATGATATTACTTGTGGTTTGGAATATGATTTTAAGATCCAAAAGCAACGACCAATTTTCTAGATAAAAGATATCATACTTTACACGTCCAATGATATCTTTATCTGTTTCTACCTCACCTCTAAATCCACTTATTTGAGCTAAGCCTGTAATTCCTGGTTTTACAAAATGCCGCACCATAAACTTGTCTATACGCTTTGCATATATGTTAGTGTGGCTAACCATATGAGGTCTAGGACCAACGACAGACATATCTCCAAATAACACATTGTAAAATTGAGGTAATTCATCTATACTTGTTTTACGTATAAACTTACCTACTTTTGTTACTCTTTGATCGCCACGAGTTGCTTGACTTACATTAGCATCTTTATTTGGTTTCATTGATCTAAATTTATAACAATCGAACTCTTTATAATTAAAACCATTTCTAGATTGTTTAAAAAACACTGGTCCTTCAGACTCTAGTTTAATCAATATTGCAATAAGTGGTGTTAGCCAGAAAAGGATAAAAACAATAACTGCGGCAGAAAAAATAATATCAAACCCTCTTTTAAAAATTTTATTTATTGGTTCTTGTGTTGGAATTTCTCGCAATGATAAAATAGGAATATAGTCATAGTATTCATACTTCAACTTTTTAGAATAAATATCCTTATTATCTGGTATAAACTTTAATTCTCGTAAATTATTATCAGCAAAATCTATGAGCATATTTATTTGTTTGTTTGATAGTTCCTTTGCAGAAAAA
>CALGIH010000025.1 GCA_937916035.1 uncultured Lacinutrix sp. | reverse complement strand
CTATAAATCATTTATATCATTAGCTTCGTAAATCAAGATTCAAATCAAACTTTTAGAATTATATTTGTTAGATGTGACAGAACCGAATTTAAAAACCGATTGAACTAAACCGCTTTTACTTCTTTAGCTCCAACTTCTCAGCAAAATAATCACAAAAATCTTTCATGGTAGCTGTCATCTTTTCGTCTTGTGTAGCACGATTAAAGGTATCACTCATTGCGACTAAGGTTTGATGAAAAAACTGCTTCATCTCATCAACTGGCATATCTTTAGTCCATAAATCAATACGCAACGTTTCTTTGGCTTTATCATCCCAAACAGATAGCATCATTGCTTTTGCTTCTTCATTTGTAATGCCACCATCTTGTGCAGACCATCTTAGTTTTTTAGGAATTCTATTTTCATCTAACTCTACGTTCAATTCAATTTTAGATGTAAGTATATTTGCCATTATTTTCGTGGTTTAAATTTTGATTTATTAAAAAGCTCAGTGGCATCCATTTGCAGCATATCTTTTAAATCTGCGTCGCTATTTTCCATATATGCTTTTACAATTTGCCAGCCAATGTATTGGCCTAATCTACCTGGTGATTCAGCATCAAGTTCTAAATTAAACTTAGAAAAAGGAGCAGGATTTATAAACCTTCCTGCTAATTTTGGGTCTGTTTCGAACAATAATTCACGTTCAACAAAAAACTCCCAAATACTTGATTCATTTGCCAACGCCCAAGCTAATTGATCTTTTGTATATCCTATTTTTTCTTCATCAGATTTAAACGGAATCATCACATCTTTAAAGTAGAGTATCTTCCCGAAATAAACCATTTCGTCAATTAATGATTTTCGTGAAGGTTGATAAATTTGCTTTTGAGCATACTCTGCAGCTAAATCTGATACTATTTGTGGTGCTTCGAAATTCTGTTTTAAATAGTTTTGAATATTCCCATAAAACTTGTGGTCGCCTCCTAAATAATTATCAATAGCAATTAAAGTTATAGAATCTGTGACTATTATTTTACTTCTATAATCAATATCATTAATTAAGGTTATAACTCTGGGTGATCTAAATGAAGGATTATAGTATTTTAAATGTTGATAGAAACTAACCAATTCATTTTTCAATTGGCCGAAATCGGCATATTTTTTTTCAATCTCAAAAAACATTTGTTGTTGTAATGTATCATTCATTCTTGCAATCCAAAGGGAGTCTGGATATTGACTTGAAAACATAAAAGGGTAATCTGCTTTAAGTTTAGGCAAAGATTCTGCAGAAGCTTCAGCAAAAAGCTTTTCAAAACGTTCTATTTGAACTTTAACTTCAATATTTGCAATTTCTTTTTCAATTCCGCTATCGTTCTGGCAAGATTGAAATAATACTAAAATTACAATAAGAAAACTTAGTTTATTTCGCATAATGAATGAATATCAAACTTAAACGATTATAATTTTTATTAATTATTCAATTCGTTTATTTTTGTTTTGCAAATGTACTATTCTTTGCCTTAAAAATAAGCCTTCATGCAAACAGAAAAAGTTGTTGACCATATTGTAAACTGGTTAAAAGATTATGCTACAAACACAGGCGTAAACGGTTTTGTAATTGGAATTTCTGGAGGTATTGATTCTGCGGTTACCTCAACGTTATGCGCAAAAACAGGATTACAACTACTTTGTGTTGAAATGCCAATACATCAAGCAGCAAGTCATGTAAGTCGAGGCCAAGAACAAATTGCTCAACTGAAAAACCGTTTTCCAAATGTTTCAGATATTATCGTGGACTTAACTCCTGTTTTTGAAGAATTTAAAACGGAAGTTTCTTTAGATGGAAAGCAAGCAACTGTTGCTATAGCTATAGCTTTAGCAAACACAAGAGCTCGCTTGCGAATGACAACCTTATATTATCACGCAGGATTGTTAGGCTTACTTGTTGCCGGAACTGGAAACAAAGTTGAAGATTTTGGCGTCGGTTTTTACACCAAATATGGAGATGGAGGTGTTGATTTAAGCCCTATTGCAGATCTTTTAAAATCGCAAGTTTATGAAATCGGTATGTTTTTAAAAGTACCTGAATCTATTATGAATGCCGCGCCAAGTGATGGTTTATTTGGTGATGCAAGAAGTGATGAAGACCAAATTGGTGCAAACTATGATGAGTTAGAATGGGCAATGGAAATGCATGAAATTGGTAAAACTGTAGATGATTTTTCAGGACGCAAAAAAGTAGTTTTCGAAATTTTTAAACGTTACAATTCAAGGAATAAACACAAAATGATATCGATACCAATTTGCGAAATTCCTAAAAATTTAAAATAATTCCTACAAAATT
>CALGIH010000024.1 GCA_937916035.1 uncultured Lacinutrix sp. | reverse complement strand
ATTCGTAATACAAACGTCCAGCATATTTATAATCGTCATGAGGAGAAATTGCTGCTTTCCATTTTAAGTCATTTTTTTTATCAGCAATCCCTAATCTGTCATAGATTGAATCCATTTGCCAAGCGTATTTTGCAAAACCAATGGTATCATGCGCGTGTCTAATATGTTTTTCTACACTGTCTTTTTCTGAAGTTTCAGATTTTGATTCATTTTTACAACTTAGAAAACTTAAGGCTATTATAACTAGAGCAAAGTGGATTTTCATCTTGAATTATTTTTTATAAAGTTACATTTTCTTTCATCAGTTCATATCTATTTTATTTGTAGGTCTGATGGAATTCGCCATTAAATATTTCGATTTCTGACTATCTCATTGTTAAGGCTCATTTCATGAAAAAAGCCTTTCTAAACTTAATCAGAAAGGCTTTCTAAAATATTATTAAGACATTATATTTTTTCGTCAGGCGCTATACCTTTATTTTTTAATGTGTCATACATAATTGGTGTAGCAATAAATATTGAAGAATAAGTTCCTACAATAACACCGACAATTAAGGCAAATAATAAATCCCTTAAAGAGTCAGCACCAAAAATGAACATAGAAAACAATACAACTAAAGTAGTAAACGATGTATTTAATGTTCTACTTAATGTACTATTAATAGCTGAGTTAATATTAAAACCTCCTTTAAATCCTTTTTCATTGGTGATTTCTCTAATTCTATCAAACACAACCACTGTATCATTCAGTGAGTACCCAATTACCGTTAATATTGCTGCAATAAATGCTTGGTCAATTTCCATGCTAAATGGCATAAAACGCCACGTAATAGAGTAAATACCTAATACAATTATAACATCATGAAAAACCGCAGCTACAGCACCTAATGAGAATTGCCATTTCTTGAATCGGATTAAGATGTATAAGAACACTACGATTAACGATGCTAAAACTGCCCAAACTGAAGATTTTTTAATATCATCAGCAATCGTTGGACTTACTTTACCTGAATACATGATTCCAACATTATCAATTGGACTTGCAAATTCATCGTAAGCTAAACCGTCAGGTAAATATGGTGTTAAACTCTGGTATAATTTATTTTGAATTTCTTCATCTACTTCAGGTGCATTTTCATCAATTTTATATTTAGTAGAAATTTTTAATTGATTTGCTCCACCAATCGTTTTAATTTCGGCACTTCCAAAAACAGCTACAACAGCTGTTGAAACTTCTTCAGCATTTACATCTTGTGCAAAACGAACTGTATACGTTCTACCACCAACAAAATCAATACCTTGATCTAATCCTGTTGTGAATAATGATGCCAAACCACCAAGGATAATAATCGCAGAAAATATGTAAGACATTTTACGTTTCTTAAGGAAATCGATATTAATGTTTCTAAACAGTCCTTTTGTAATAGATGTAGAGAAATCTAATTTATTGCCTTTGTTTACATACCAATCAATCAATAATCTTGTAATGAAAATTGCAGTAAATAATGAGGTAACGATACCAATTAATAAGGTAGTAGCAAACCCTTTAATAGGCCCAGAACCCAACACAAATAATATTAATGCTGTTAAACCAGTTGTAATGTTCGCATCTAAAATTGATGACAATGCATTACTAAATCCATCTTTCACAGCTTCTTTTTGTCCTTTTCCTTTGGCGAGTTCTTCTCTTATACGTTCGTAAATAAGAACATTAGCATCAACTGCCATACCAATAGTTAATACAATACCTGCAATTCCAGGTAAGGTTAATACTGCTCCTAATCCTGAAAGCACACCAAAAATTAATAAGATGTTTAGTATTAAAGCTATATCCGATGCAATACCTGCCTTTCCGTAATAGAATAACATCCATAACAATACCAATGCTAAGGCAATCAAGAATGATTTCATTCCGCTATCAATAGCTTCTTTTCCTAATGATGGTCCAACAATATCAGCTTGAACAATTTCAGCTCTTGCAGGAAGTTTACCAGCACGTAAAACGTTAGCTAAATCGATTGCTTCATTTAAAGAAAACTGTCCTGAGATTTCAGAGTTACCACCAGAAATTGCTCCAGTTGTTACACCAGGAGCAGAATATACTATGTTATCTAGTACAATAGCAATTTGCCCTCCAGTATTGAAAGCTCTTCCAGTCATTTCCTCCCATACTTTAGCACCTTTAGCATTCATTTGCATGGACACTGTTGGCTTTCCGTTTGGAGCAAAGGCGTTTCTAGCATCTGTTATTACAGCACCACTTAAAGGTGGTTTTTGTTCTCTATTCCCTTGTAAGGCATAAAGCTCAACTAGCTCACTATCTTCTGTTGGAATTCCCCAAGAAAATTTTACGTAACGCTGATCTGCCGAGAGCAAGGCTCTTACTTGTGGCATATCTAAATACTCGGTAATTTTTTGCTTGTCTTTAGCTTCAAAAAGCGCAACGATTGGTCCACCTTGATAGCCAGTTCCTCTAATTAAATCAGTA
>CALGIH010000023.1 GCA_937916035.1 uncultured Lacinutrix sp. | reverse complement strand
AATAGAAATCTCCACCAGCTTTTTCTAGTTTTTGGTCTTTTTTTAACTGACTAGAAACCGTCAATAAATCTATTGGTTCACTATTCTCAAACAGTTTAAAAATGGCTTCAAAAATATACTGATGCGCTTCTTTGTAAAAGACATCTGCACTTAAAATATCGATAACTTCATCAACACCTTTTTTATCAATCATCATTGCACCAAGAACGACTTCTTCTAAATCGAGTGCTTGTGGAGGAATTTTACCTCTTTCAAGACTAATAAGTGTGCTTTTATCTACTTTAAGGCCTTGTACTGGGCTAGGTTGTTTCATTTGTAATTATTGACAAAAACTGTCTTTGAATTTATTTTGGCTGGTTATTTCTTGAATTTACAAGACAACGAATATAGCCAAAATGTTAAGTTATTCTACTCTATTAAGATACGACATTGTTAACCGTAAGTAAACATTTCAACTGTTAATAAGTCGTAAATATTGTTAATAGCGACAAAAAAATCCGAAGCGATAAACTTCAGATTTTCTTATAGTATGATTTTAAAAGGATTATTCTTTATAAACACCCATTTGAGAATATTTATCCATGCGTTGTTTTACCAACTCTTTTGGTGATAAGTTCTTAAACTCATTGTATGATTTTTCAATAGCATCACGAACGGTTATAAATGTTGTCTCTCTATCTTTATGCGCACCTCCAATTGGTTCTTTTACAATTTCATCAACCAACTTCATTTTTTTCATGTCTTTCGCTGTAAGCTTTAATGCTTCGGCTGCTTGTTCTTTAAACTCCCAGCTGCGCCATAAAATAGAACTACATGATTCAGGCGAAATTACAGAATACCAAGTATTCTCTAACATAAGAACTTTGTCTCCAACACCAATTCCTAGTGCTCCACCAGAAGCGCCTTCACCAATAATAACAACAATAATAGGAACTTTAAGCCTCGTCATTTCTAAGATATTTCTAGCAATGGCCTCACCTTGCCCACGTTCTTCTGCTTCTAATCCTGGATAAGCTCCAGGAGTATCAATAAGTGTTACCACAGGAATACCGAATTTCTCAGCAGTTTTCATTAAACGTAATGCCTTGCGATAACCTTCAGGATTTGCCATTCCGAAGTTTCTATATTGTCTGGTTTTGGTATTATAACCTTTTTGTTGACCAATAAACATATAGCTTTGGTCTCCAATTTTACCCAGACCACCAATCATTGCTTTATCGTCTTTAAAATTTCGATCACCATGAAGTTCTAAAAATGAATCTCCAAAAATAGCTTTGATATAATCAAGTGTATAAGGTCTGTTTGGGTGACGTGACATTTGAACACGTTGCCAAGCAGTAAGGTTTTTATAGATGTCTTTTTTGGCTTCTACTAATTTTTTCTCGATTTGTTTACACGTTTCGGTAACGTCAACATCGCTTTCTTCCCCAATTAACTGACATTTTTGAAGTTGTTCTTCAAGTTCTTTTATAGGTAACTCAAATTCTAAGTATTCCATAGAAATTAAGATTAGTTTTTAGTTAGAGTGCAAAATTACGCATTTTTTTCGTTTTGAATTTAGATTTAAAATGAAATAAAACAACTAACACTATTTCAGTCTTTTAGCTTTTTTTTCTAGAATTTTTAAGAATTCCATTTAAAATCACTGTACTAATAATTAGTAATGCTCCAATATAAAATTCGGCACTCATTTTTTCTGACTGAGGAAATAAAATAATGGCCAAAATGATTCCATAAATGGGTTCGAGATTATTGGTTAAAACTACTGTATAAGAGCTTATGTGTTTCATAACATGAACAATTGCAATGAAAGCATAAGTTGTACATACAGACGTTAAAATGAATAAATACAGCCAATCCTGAGTTGACAAACTGAAAAAAGCTAAATCAAAGCCTCCACGAAAAAAGGTAATGAATAACGAAATAAAAACAATACCACTAATAAATTCATAAAACGAAATTAGGGTTGCTGAGTTATGCTTAACTAACTTACCATTAATCACTGCGAATAATGTTGAAAGGAGTGCTGAAATTATTCCTAATACAATTCCATTTATATAATTAAATTCTGTTTGAGTTATTAGCCAAACACCTACAATTACTATCAAACCAAAAAAAAGTTCGTACCAAATAATACGACGCTTATAAAATAGAGGTTCAATTAAAGAAGCAAAAAAAGCACCTGTTGAGTACATTGCCAAAGTGATGGAAATATTTGATTGTTTAATGGCTTCAAAAAACGTAATCCAATGCAACGCTATTAAAATTCCAGCAATAGAAAATTTTACAATCGACTTTAAATCAACTTTTAAATTTATTTTTCTGAATTTAATGTAAACCAACATTAAAATCCCTGCAATTGTCATTCTAAACCAAACTAATGGAATGGAGTTAATTGAAATAAGCTCTCCTAAAATAGCAGTGAAGCCAGCAATAAAAACCAATAAATGTAGATGTAAATAATTCTGTAATTTAGCGTTTGGCATTGTACAATAGATAGATCGCTAAAATACCAAAAACTATATTAGGAAACCATACTGCAACGGCTGGTGAGAAATTAGATTGCTCTGCCATGACACCGAATACTTTGTCAAAAAAGACATATATCATTGCAATAAACACACCAAGTGCAAGGTTGAAACCCATCCCTCCTCTTCTTTTTATAGACGATACTGAAACAGCAATAATGGTTAATATAAATACCGAAACTGGCAAACTCCATTTTTTGTATTGTACTACTTTATAACGACCAATATTTGATGAGCCACGAGCTTCTTCTTTTTTTATAAACTTGTTCAGCTCACCATAACTTAATATTTCGGCTGCATATTTCGGTGGTGTTAAATCTTCAAGTTCAAAACTGAATAAGGTGTCTTTTCTTCTACTCTGAATAATTTCATCATTAGTTTCTCCTATAATGCGCTTGGTATAATTTACAAGTCTATATGTAGTGTCTTTCTGAATAAATGAAATCCTATCTGCTTTAATCTTGTAAACTAGTTCATTCCCTTTAAAATGTTCTAATGTAAAATCTCTTCCAGTGTTTGTTTTAGTGTCAAAATTGCTAACGTAGATGTAATCATTATCATTGATCTGCCTAAACAGGTTTTGAGTTTCTTTGTCTTTACTTCCACCTTTTAAATACTTATATGTAAACTCATTAAAACCTTTACTAGCTTTTGGTGTTAAATACATACCAAGTAGC
>CALGIH010000022.1 GCA_937916035.1 uncultured Lacinutrix sp. | reverse complement strand
CTGATATCCAACAAATAATTGATACAGATACAATAACTTATCTTGAAAAAGTTAAAGAATTTGAAAGTAGTCAAAAACAATATCATATTGATTTTAAAAAAGCAATTTTAACGTTTAAAAAATTAGTTGAAACTGACTCACTTATTATTGATTATTTACGCTTTCCTGATTTTATCACTAAAACTTATAAGCAACTAGACGAATCTATAATTGTTGAAAACACCGACAACTTAAATAAGCTTTATAAACTATCACAACCCAGTGAACAGAAAATATTTATTCCCTTTGATGGCCTTACAACTTCTGGAAGTATATCACGAGGCGTAACAGTTGGAAACAACCAAAACTCCGTACTTAACAGCGAATTGGATTTGCAAATTACTGGAAAGTTAAATGATAAGGTTTCATTAAGAGCCTCTATTCAAGATGCTAATATTCCGTTGCAAGAAAGTGGCTATTCACAACGGCTTGATGAGTTTGACCAAGTGTTCATAGAATTATTCAGCAAGGATTGGAACATAAGAGCAGGTGATATTGATTTAAAAAATGACCAATCATACTTTGCTAACTTCTCTAAACGTGTACAAGGCTTATCTGTAAACTTTAATCTTGACCATGAAGAATCCAAAAGCACCATTTTTGCTTCAGGAGCTTTAGTTAGAGGACAGTTTAGAAGAAGTCAGTTTACAGCTCAAGAAGGGAACCAAGGCCCTTATAAGCTTCAAGGTCCAAATGGAGAGCTCTATGTATTAATTGTTTCTGGAAGTGAAACCGTTTATGTTAATGGCGTCGTTGTTAATAGAGGTGAAAATCAAGACTATATCATAGATTATAATGCTGGAGAAATAATATTTAATCCAACTTTTCCGATAACTTCTGAAATGCGAATTATTGTTGATTATCAATTTAGCGATAGAAATTATTCCCGTTTTGTAGCTTATGGTGGAGGCACTTATGAAACTGATAAATTAAAACTAAATGCTTCTGTTTATAATGAGAACGATTCTAAAAATCAACCTTTACAACAAAACCTATCTGAAGAACAAGTGCAATTATTAGCAGATGCTGGAGATGATGAAAACTTAATGGTAGCGCCTTCAGCAGTTTCAGAAACTTATAACGAAAATAGAATTCTTTACAAAAAAGAATTCATTGATGGTGTCGAGGCCTTTGTTTTTTCAAACAATGCAGACGACGAGTTGTTTAGTGTTCGCTTTAGCTTAGTTGGTGCAAACCAAGGCAACTATATTATCACTTCAACCAATGCCATTGCAAATATTTTTGAATATGTAGCACCAATAGCTAGTATACCTCAAGGTAATTATGAACCCATTGTACAACTTATTGCACCTACAAAATTGCAAATTGCCGTGGTTAATGGTAGTTATATGCCTTCTGAAAAAACAAAAATTAATTTTGAACTTGCTGGAAGCAAAAATGACCTCAATTTATTTTCTACTCTTGATGATTCTAACAATGATGGTTTTGCAGGAAAATTACGAATTGAACAAAATTTGATTGTATCAGATAGCCTTTGGAATTTAACCTCGTTTGTTGATGGTGACTATATTCAACAAAATTTCAAAACTATTGAACAATTATATAATGCTGAATTTAATCGCGATTGGAATATCGATTCGTCGTTGGGTAATCAACAACTCTTGATTGCTGGAATGCGATTAAATCACTTTCAGAAAGGTAGCTTAAACTATCAATTTGAGCACCTTAATTATTCTGCAAATTTTAATGGCAATCGGCATGTAGTTCAAACAAATTTAAGTTTGAATAAATTTAATGTGAGATCAAACACAAGTATTCTAAATGCAAATTCAAACATAAATACATCTAGTTTTTTACGTTCCTATAATCAACTAAAATACAACTATAATAAAGGATGGCTTGGAACACGAATCTCAATTGAAGACAACGAGCAAACAGATAAATTAACACAAGAACTAACGCCATTGAGTCAACGCTTTAAATCGCATGAAGTGTTTACAGGAATTGGAGACAGCACCAAAGTATATGCTGAAATAGGATATCAAAATAGAGTCAACGACAGTATAAAAAACAATGCTTTACAAAAAGTAAATTCATCAGATACTTATTATTTGAAATCAAGAATTATCCAAAATAACAACACCAATTTAGCTTTATATTTTAATTATAGAACTTTGAAATCCGAAGATGAATCTATAGACAAAGAAGAATCCTTAAGCTCAAGATTGCAATTCAATCAGAAATTATTCAAGCAAGTCGTGACACTTAACACTTTATTTGATACGAATTCTGGAACCTTACCACAACAGGAATTCACATACATTGAAGTGGAAGCAGGACAAGGTGCTTACACATGGATAGACTATAACAATAATGGTATTCAAGAACTTGAAGAATTTGAAATTGCACAATTTCAAGACCAAGGTAAATATATTAGAGTACTGCTTCCAAATCAAATATTCATAAAAACGCATCAAAACAGGTTAAGCCAAACATTGACCATAAACCCTCAAATTATTACCGACGATGCTGAGAACAAAAGTTTCTGGTCTCATCTTTACAATCAAACATCCTATTTAATTGACAGGAAAATTAAACGCGATGGCAGTAATTTTAATTTGAATCCATTTGAAAGTGATGCTGAAAATCAATTAGGGTTACAGTTAAACTTTAGAAATGTGTTGTTTTTAAATAGAGGAAAACAGCATTATACAACCTCTTACACTTACTTATCAAACAAAACTAAAAATGTACTTTCTTTTGGTTTTATTGAAAACAGTTTGAAAAGTCATCAGTTAAATTTTAACCATAAAATTGCCGACACGTGGCTTATCAACTTATTATCTGCCGTTGAACAAAATGAAAGTTCGAGTGAAAATTTTATAAGTAAAAATTTCAATATTAATGAATTTAGGATAAACCCAAAACTCTCCTATTTATTAAATGAAAATGTTAAGTTTGATGCCTTTTACCAATACACAAACAAGGACAATACTATTGGAAGTTTGGAGACACTGAAACAACAAAAATATGGTGTTTCTTTCGCCTTATCTAACAATCAAAAAGCAGCAATTTCAGGGGAAGTCAACTACTTTTCAAATGACTTCAATGGTAATTCAAATTCACCTGTTGGCTATCAAATGATGGAAGGCTTGCAACCAGGTAAGAACTTCACTTGGAATTTATTAGCTCAGAAAAAAATTACTCAGTTTTTAGATTTGAATTTAAACTACTTTGGACGAAAAACAGAAACTAGTAAAACGATTCACACTGGAACAATACAGTTGAAGGCCTACTTTTAAAAATAAAGGCATATTTTTTGTACATTGATTTTTAAAATCAAAACAATTGAGATGCTAATAAAAATATTCACGGCAAGTATGATGTTATTTTTAACTTCTTGTAATTCATCTAAAAAAACAGTTCAGAAAACAAGTGACAACACAATGAGCAATGAACAATCGGTTAATAAAGTCATGGATACACAAATGATTAATGATGGATTTCATGTAGGTGAAATCAAACATTTAAAAAACAGTAAATGTGAATATATTATTATAGACCAAGCGACTAAAGCTAAATTTGATCCCATTAACATTTCTGAAGAAACTTATGAAACCTTAAGAAAAGACGCTCAAAAGATATATTATAAGTATCGACCATTAAGAATGATGAATCGATGTACTGACGCAAATCCTATTTCATTAATAGAAATAAAAAAAAGAGAAGGTTAGCGCCTTCTCTTTTTTATTAAATTATGTAATTAAAATTAATCTACAATAATTCGTTTTACATTTCCAGCTCGAGCATTTCCAATCCTTACAAAGTATATGCCTGAAGAAACATAAGACATATCCAGATTATATTCATAGCCTTGTCCAGTTTCATTTTCTAATGTTTTCCATAAAAGTGTCTGACCAAGAACATTTTTAACAGTTAATTCTAAACGTTCATTAATTGAAGTTGTTGATAATTTAACTAAATATTGATCGTTCCCTTTATAAATTATTTCAAAGGCATCAGCATCAACTAAATAATCATTAACAGAAAGAGACGTACTAGCACATAATTGCAACGTCCAATCTAAAAGTGCACCACCATCTCCAGCTGCTCTATCAGTAATAACAAGTTTCCAATCTCCAACAGAAGAAAGTCCATTTAAATCATTTAAATCTCCATCTGGAGTAAATGACCCGGCAAAAGGAGCAGATCCAGATGCAATACTTGACCCTGCATCATCGTCAAAAACGGTATTTGTATAGTTGTCTCCTCCTTCTCCATTTCTGTTAGAAAGCATTACTTCAGTTGAACCATCTGGTGCTACTAATTTAATTTCTAAATCTCCATCAAACGTATGATTTAAATTAATGGTAACATTAACATCTGAAATGATAATATTTTCAGTAACCGCAATAATAGATTCTGTTACATCTCCATTATCTGGGCCAATACCAAAATTAGCCCCATTAGTTACAGTTGAACAAGCAACATTAGCTACCATTCTTGAAGCAGTGTTATTTGATGCATCAGCGTCTCCAACTAGCAAAGAAGAGGATGTAAAACTATAGGTGCCAACACTAGATAAATTAGCTAGAGTTGTAAAAGAATATGATATTGTATTCCCTGCAGCCACTGTTGTGGCTACCGTTTCAACAACTGGACTACCTCCATCAATAATATAATTAACGTTAAAACCAGATTGGTCTGCCGTTCCAAAATTTTCAATGGTTACTGTGACAGTTTCAGACCCTAATCCTTCACCTGAAGTTGGTGCAGTGATTTCTATAACTCCAATATCATTTGCTGCAACATGTATGACGTTTTCAGTAACACAATCATTACCATTATCTTCATCAATAGTATAATCTGCGCAAGACATAATTGCATAGGTTTGCCCTTCAGTAGATAAATCTGCAGTTGTGCTAAACGTATGTTGCGCAGAAGTTTGTGATGCTAGAGTACCTACAAAGGCCTCAGTTACTATTGCTCCTCCATCAACTTGGTATGTTACATCAAATCCAGAAGCAGGATCTTCACCAAAATTAAATACCGTAACTGTTACTGTTTCTGCATTGGTAAGTGTAGCGTCCATAGGTGTATCAACACTTACAACACCAACATCATTAGTTGTATTAGGTGCAATCTGGAAAACTCCAGCTACATTTTTCCTTCCTCCAGACATAACTTCATTCACAAACCAGAATTTTTTGTCATCACTTGGATCAATATCTATTTTACTATAATCACCATACCTATCCAATGAAGGGATATTTGCATCACCCAACATAATCACTTCTTCTGCAATTGTCATGGTTCCTAAGGCATCGTTGGCAAAACGACCAGTATACACTGAGCTTACCACAACATTTGGATCTGTACTATTTGGACTTGACATTGTAGTATATCCCATTCCAATATTCCCTTGGCCATCCATAATCAAACTCGCCATCCAAGCATGTCTATTATCTGGTGCCGTATAAGTTCCTTCCTGATATATTGACCAAGGTTGATTATCTCCATCTTGTCTTAACTCATACCATCTTATTGCTCCTTGTTTAGCTGAAGTCCCATCAACGTCAACAACAAAATTGAATAGTGCAGAATTATAAGAACCAAATTTTCTAAACTGAGCTTGATTCATAATAGTATTTTGAATGGCATCAATTGCTTGTCCTCCTCCAGGTTGTGGAAAATTAGAAAAACTACCTCCATCAAAAACAGAAAGGAATGGAGTTACAGCACCTGTTCCAGCATCAATTCCTAATTCGGTTGCCGCAGATACCGATGAATTTCCAATAGTTCCCCAATCCATATCAATGGTCCAGAGTTTAATATGATCTTGTGTAACACCTCCTCCAAAAGCGTCATCTTGCAATGCAATAATTGTAGCTCCTCCAGCTGCTGGTAAATTATTATTGCTAACATTCAATGCTTGCGGACTCGTAAATCCAAAAGTTACTAATCCTGGTAATTGAAAAGATACAATTTGTGGTGTGGTTCCTGCCGATACATCATCAATCATTGCAGCACGTTCAAACACATGAACTTTCTCTGCAGAACCGGTATTCTCTGTCATATAATACCCATCACTCCATACAGATAGTTTTTGGTAATCGGAAACAACAGCCCAAGTATAAACAGTCCATCCATCATTAACTGGGTCAGGTCCATCTGAAACAGCAACTTGAACGCCACCACCTAACATTGTTATTACCCATCTATCAGCTGCATTGTCATAAGATATTGTTAAATCACAACAGCCTCCAGAAGGGAATATGGTTGGATTTGGTAATACTAAACCACCTGTCAATGAATTACCAGCTTTATCAAATATTTGAAATGCAGTATTTGTTACAGCAAAATAATGGTTTGGCCCAACTGCACCGGAAGGATCTGTTGGAAAACCAGAAGTGTTTGATGTTTCAAAAACTAATTCTGGTGTTTTACCAGGAATCTTACTCGCTAAGCGATTAGGGGTTTTTGCCAACACATCATCACCTGTTGACCCTTTTCCTGGAACTATATCATATTTTGAAGCTCTTCCGTCTTGCATTTCTTCAGATTTTGTTAAATCTGGTCTAACCAATGTAGATCTTGAAGCAATTGATGGCACATGTTCTACCATTGTTGGATATCCAGTAAAAACCGGTTTCTGTGGCTTATTTTCAATTTGTTGTGCGAAAAATACTTGGCTACTTAGTAATAAACAAATAGCAGCTAACCAATGTAATTTAGTTCTCATAGGAAGATTCTTAATTTTAGTACTTTTTTTGTGAAGTTTTAAAAATACTAGTTTTTTAAAACATAACTAAATAATTTGAAGACAATTAGTCGTATGGTTAGCTTTCATTTAATTAATTCGATGAACGGACATAAAATATCGATGAAATATTTCATTTCCAAACTATTAATAGCCTCAAAAAAGAAATCCTAAACAAATGATGTTTAGGATTTTAAAATTAAATCTTATGTGGATTATCTACATTTTCATTAACCAATGTTTTACATCAACTTCTTGTTTTATAATACTGCTTAAGTCCTCTATTTTTACTCTTTTTTGTACCATGGTATCACGATAACGAATAGTTACTGTGTTGTCTACTAAAGTATCGTGATCTACCGTAATACAGAATGGTGTTCCATTCGCATCTTGGCGTCTGTATCGCTTTCCAACTGCGTCTTTTTCATCATAAAACACATTAAAATCCCATTTTAAATCCTCAACAATTTGCTTCGCAACTTCTGGCAAACCATCCTTTTTTACCAAAGGAAAAATAGCTGCTTTTACAGGTGCTAATACAGCTGGTAATTTTAAAACGGTTCTAGTAGTGTTATTCTCAAGTTCTTCTTCAACCAAAGAATTTGAGAATACTGCTAAAAACATTCTGTCTAGTCCAATGGATGTTTCTAACACATAAGGAGTATAGCTTGTATTGTCTTCATGGTCAAAATATTGTAGTTTCTTTCCTGAGAATTCTTGGTGTTGTTTTAAATCGAAATCTGTACGACTGTGTATACCTTCTAATTCTTTAAATCCGAATGGAAATTTAAACTCAATATCTGTAGCTGCATCAGCATAATGTGCTAATTTTTCATGGTCATGAAAACGATAGTTGTCTGCTCCCATTCCCAAAGACAGATGCCATTTCATTCTGGTTTCTTTCCAATGCTCAAACCACTCTTTTTGAGATCCTGGCTTAATAAAAAATTGCATTTCCATTTGTTCAAACTCACGCATTCTGAAGATAAATTGTCTAGCAACAATCTCGTTTCTAAAGGCTTTTCCTGTTTGTGCAATTCCAAACGGAATTTTCATTCGTCCAGTTTTTTGCACATTCAAAAAGTTGACAAAAATACCTTGAGCTGTTTCTGGACGTAAGTATAAATCCATCGCAGTTTCAGCAGAAGCGCCAAGTTTTGTGCCAAACATCAAATTAAACTGCTTAACATCTGTCCAATTTCTTGAACCAGTTAAAGGATCTGCTATTTCTAATTCTTCTATGAGTGCTTTTACATCTACCAAATCTTCAGCTTCTAAAGATTTTCCCATTCTTGTGAGAATGCTTTCTATTTTTTCATAATAACCTACAACTCTAGGATCCGTTGAAATAAATTCTTCTTTATTAAATGTATCTCCAAATCGTTTTTCAGCTTTTAAAACTTCTTTATCAATTTTCGCTTCAATTTTAGCGCAGTAATCTTCAATTAAAACATCTGCACGATATCGTTTTTTAGAATCTTTATTATCTATTAATGGATCATTAAAGGCATCAACGTGTCCTGAAGCTTTCCAGATTGTTGGATGCATAAATATTGCAGTGTCAATACCTACAATATTATCATGCATTTGCACCATGGCTTTCCACCAATAATCGCGAATGTTTTTTTTGAGTTCCGCACCATTTTGTGCGTAATCATAAACTGCACTTAGTCCATCGTAAATCTCACTACTTTGGAATACGTAACCATACTCTTTTGCATGAGAGATTACTTTTTTAAATTGATCTTCGTTGTTTGCCATTGTGCAAAAATAAAAAACCACTCCGTACTAATGGAGTGGTTTTATGAATTTATTTTATTTTCTTAATTTAATTCAATTTGAGTGCCTCCAAGCCTTCTATTATTCTCAAAAACATTGATATAATAATTTCCTGTTTTAAAAGCTTCATTGTTCTGAATTGTAAAACGCAGATCTAAAGCCAAATTTGAATATTGCACACTTTCTTTTTCACTATAAATCAATGATTGATCTCCAAAATTTACTGAGCCTTTATCTGCAACAATATTATTATCTGGATCAATAATTTGAACATATATTTCTTTGCTGCCTTCTGGTGCTATTCCATTTTCAGCTATCACAAAATGCAGTTCGATTTGCTCAGTATCTTTTGCATTGAAAGTTTCAGTAATCTTATTAGAATTACTAGCTTTATACGCTTTTGCTATGAAGGAGTTTGCAGATATAAGACTCGCTTTATCTATTTTGTTTTCAAAGGCAATTTTTACTCTCAAAGCATTTGTCTTTTCAAAGCTTAGCTCTTGAATTACCTCTTGCTTTTCCACTTCAATTTTTTGCGTGACTCCAATTAAAGAATCTTCACGATCTTCTAAACTACGTTTTTGAGCTCTTAGAAATACTAGTTGGTTCTGTAAGCTGGCATTAAAACTGGCTTTTGCTTCCAAGTTTTTAATAGCATTACGAGTAACTTCAACTTTATAAATAGTGCTATCTAATTGAGATTTGAGGGTTAGATTTTCAGAGTCCAATGCATCATAACGATTTAAAATCTCGCTTAACTCATTGTGTAGGTGTCCTTTTTCTTGCACTAAAAAATCTTTGCTTGATTTTAAAGTTGAATAGCTTGTAAAGCCAAAGGCTGTAAATACAGCAATTGCCACAACTAAAATTCCTATAGTTACTCTGTAGTTAAATTCTTGCGGATTAACTATCATTATAAATTCTAAGGGATGAATTAATTATTAAGTAAAAATATATATTAAGTTTGTGTTAATTAATTATAATCGACAAAGTGATAAAAAACTTGTTAAACTTATTTTTTCCGAAGGTTTGCTTTGGCTGTTCCTTGTTATTATCAGATAATGAAGATTATTTGTGTACTAAGTGCAGGCATGATTTACCTGTAACAAATTTCCACCTTAATAATGACAATACTGTAGAAAAGGTTTTTTATGGTCGTGTAAAGATAGAGCATGCAACTGCACTTTTAAACTTTGAAAAGAAAGGGATTGTGCAACACCTTCTTCATAATCTAAAATATAAAGGTCATGAAGATATTGGCATGTTCTTAGGTAAATGGTTAGGTTACGAGCTTTCAAATATTCCGGATTACAATACTGTTGATGTGGTAATCCCTGTGCCATTACACAAAAAGAAGCAACGAAAACGCGGTTATAATCAAGTGGCTAAATTTGGTTTAGAAATTGCAACTGCTTTAAATGCAGATTACATTGATAATGTACTTATCAAAACTACCAACACCAAAACTCAAGTATTTAAAAAACGTATAGCTCGTTGGAATAGTGGCAACGAAGTTTTCACTATAGAAAACAATTCCTTAATTGAAGGTAAACATATTCTGTTAGTTGATGATATTATCACCACAGGAGCTACCATTGAAGCTTGTGTAAATATATTAACAAAAGCTAAAAATGTGAAAATTAGTGTCGCATCAATGGCAATTGCTAGTTAAGTTTTTCGTTTGTATTAAATTAAGTTGTTATTTTGCGTAAAATTATTTTTTTTAATGAAGAGGGTTCTCTCAAATTTAATAGTATTAGTAGTTATTGGTTTCCTATTTGCTCAATGTGCAAATAGAGGTACACCTTCTGGTGGCGAAAAAGACGTGACGCCTCCTATAATTACAAAATCTGAACCTAAAAACTATTCAACCAACTTTAAGGCAACAGAAATAAAGATTTATTTTGATGAATACATTAAAATAAAAGACTTACAGAAGCAGCTAATTATTTCGCCACCAATGAATCTTGAACCTGAAGTAACTCCACTTGGTACTGCTAGCAAATACATTAGTATTAAAATTTTCGATACGCTTCAGCCCAATACAACTTATGCTTTTAATTTTGGTGAAAGCATTGTTGATAATAATGAAGCCAATCCTTATCCTTATTATAGATATGTGTTTTCAACAGGAACTTACATAGACTCTCTCCAAGTAAATGGTAGTGTTGAAGATGCGCTCAATCAAAAACCTGAGGAGTTTGTGTCTGTAATGCTTTATGAAGTTGATTCAACATTTACAGACTCTGTTATTTACAAGAAAAAACCAAAATACATCACCAATACGTTGGACAGTACCTCTACCTTTCAGTTAGATAATTTAAAAGCTGGCAAGTATTTATTGGTTGCTTTAAAAGATGAAAATAGCAACTATACATTCCAACAAAAAGAAGATAAAATTGGATTCAGAAAAGAGATAATTACAGTTCCATCAGACTCTAATTATGTTCTTAAATTGTTTAAGGAAGTTACAAATTTTAAAGCTGCGAGACCAAAACTAGTCTCTGGAAACAAAATTGCATTTGGTTATGAGGGTAACTCCGAGACTATGAAAATCAACTTGCTATCAAGTGTGCCTGATGATTTTGAAAGCAATATTATGAAGGATTCTAAATTGGATAGCTTATACTATTTTTTTAAACCTGATATTGCGCTAGATTCATTGGTGTTCCAAGTAACAAATACAAATTATGCTGATACACTTACTGTAAAAACTCGAACTCTTGAAAAAGACTCCTTGATAATTTCTGCAAAGAGCGTCCTAAATTTAAAGTTGAGTGAAGATTTTGTGATGACTGCAAATAACCCCTTGACGGCTTTAGATAAAAGTAAAATATCTATTATGGCTAAGGATTCTTCAAATGTTGAATATGCTACAGACTTTGAGATCATTACAAATAGTTATACTTTTAAATTTGACAAGAAGGAAGAAAACACCTATAAAATAAGGATGCTTCCAGGTGCTGTAAAAGACTTCTTTGGTGCAGAAAATGACACACTTGATTTTAATGTTAAAACTAGAGCCTTATCAGATTATGGTAACTTGCGTCTTACGCTTCAAAATGCTGTGTACCCTTTAATTGTTCAACTTGTAACACCTCAAGGTGAGGTGAAAGAAGAAAAATATACTACAAAATCTGAACCTTTGGATTTTATTCAAATAACTGCCGCAAATTACTTAGTGCGTGTTATTTATGATACCAATGGAAATAAAGAGTATGACACTGGAAATTATCTTAAAAAAGAACAGTCTGAACGTGTAAGTTATTATCCAACTGTTTTGGAAATTCGCTCTGGTTGGGATTATATAGAAACTTTTATTTTAAAGTAAAGGCATCTCTATCATCCAGGAATTTTAATTTTTGTCTTATTGTTTCTAAATGATTTTTTTCTAAGGTTACAATTGCTATTTGTTCTGCATTTGGTTTCATACTTGTAATACATTCTCCTAATCCATCATAAACAGCTGAATGTCCTGGATACTCATAACTATTGTTATCAAAGCCAACACGGTTTACACCAATGCCGTAACTCATGTTTTCAATCGCTCTCGCTTTTAACAATGCGTCCCAAGCATTAATTCTTGGTTTTGGCCAATTGGCAACGTACATGACTACATCATAATCATCAGTGTTTCTTGCCCAAACAGGAAAACGTAAATCGTAACATACTAAAGAGCAAATTTTCCACCCTTTATAATTAATGATTACCCTTTCACTTCCGGCTTTATATACTTTGTTTTCTCCAGCGAGCGTAAAGGTGTGGCGCTTATCATAATATTTTATATCGTCTTCAGGAGTTGCGAACACAAATCTGTTATAATAATGCTCATTTTCAGAGATTACAAGGCTTCCACATACTGCTGCATTACTTCTTATTGCAATTTCTTTCATCCAAGCAATCGTTTGGCCATCCATGGTTTCAGAAACATGTTCAGGATTCATGGTAAAACCAGAGGTGAACATTTCAGGTAATACAATAATATCAACTGGCTCTTTTATTTTCTTAATTTTCTCAGCAAAATTTTGCCTATTTTGTTCAGGATTTTCCCAAACTAAATCCGATTGAATGATTGCTATTTTAAGTTGTTGTTGCATACCCTAAAAATAACTAAAAAATTTAGGTAAATTTATGGTCATTATGAATTTAACTTTTGAAAGATGTGCGATTGAAGATTTAGGTGTCTTGGTTGACATTACCAGAGATACTTTTGTTAATGCTTTTGAAAGGCAAAACAACCCTGAAGATTTCTGGAATTATATCAATGAGGCTTTTAATGAAAATGCTATTGTAGAGCAGTTGCTAGATATTAATTCCGAATTTTATTTTGTGTACTTGAAAAATGTGCTTGTTGGTTATTTTAAACTCAATAAACTTGAAGCACAAACTGAACAATTCGCAAAGAGCTCCATAGAACTGGAGCGTATTTACGTATTGAAAGATTTTCAAAGCCAAGGCATTGGAAAGGTTATGTTACTAAAAGTTATAGATACAGCAAAACGTCGTAAAGCCACCTTTTTATGGCTAGGTGTATGGCAAGAAAACAAAGATGCAGTCCGATTTTATGAAGCACATGGTTTTAAAAAATTCGGCACTCATCCTTATTACATTGGAAAAGACAAACAAACAGATTGGTTGATGAAATGCCAATTAAAATAATATCAAAATCAATATGAAATACTTTCTTTTAACTTTCATTATCACAGTATCATTTCAAAGTAATGGCACTGCCCAAGACATTACTTATTTTCCAGAACGGAATGCAATTTGGCAGGTAAAAACTCCAGATGAAGTGAATGTAAATTCAGCATTGCTATCAGATGCCGTTGCTTTTGCCAACTCCAATGAATATTCTGAATCAAAAGATTTAAGGATTGCTATTTTAAAGGGATTTGCAAGAGAACCATTCCATGAAATTTTAGGTCCAACTAAGGAAAGAGGAGGTCCAGCTGGGATTATTTTAAAAAATGGATATGTTGTTGCAAAATGGGGAGACACTAAACGTGTGGATATGACCTTCAGTGTTACCAAAAGTTTTCTTTCAACAGTTGCTGGATTGGCTTATGATAATGGGTTAATAGCCACTACTGAAGACAATGTTGTTAATTACATTTGGGATGGCACATTTAGGGGAAATCACAACAGCAAAGTCACATGGGCACATTTGTTACAACAAAACTCAGATTGGTCTGGAGATCTTTGGGGTGGAAAAGATTGGGCAGACAGACCACCAAGAGAAGGAGTTATTGACGATTGGAAACACAGAGAGTTAAAAGAACCTGGAACTTTTATGGAGTATAACGATGTTCGTGTAAATGTATTAGCGTATTCATTGACTCATGTTTGGAGACAGCCTGTTCCTCAAGTTTTAAAAGAACGTATCATGGATCCAATTGGCGCATCAACTACTTGGAGATGGTTTGGTTATGACAATGCTTGGACTGTGATTGATGGTTTAAAAATGAAATCTGTAACTGGTGGTGGACATTCTGGTGGTGGAATTTTTATTTCGGCTGAAGACATGGCACGATTTGGATTATTATTTTTAAATAATGGCAAGTGGAAAGAGCAACAACTAATAAGTGAGTCTTGGATTGAGAAAGCCATAACGCCTTCAATACCAAATGCTAATTATGGTTATATGTGGTGGCTTAACAAAAAAGGAGATAGGCATTGGGAAGGACTTTCAGAAAACATTTATTATGCAGCTGGATTTGGCGGTAACTTTATAGTTATTGATAAAGAAAATGACTTGGTTGTTGTTACAAGGTGGTTAGACCCATCAAAAATTGAAGACTTTATGAAAAAAGTAGAAAAAAGTTTCGACTAAATATTGCATAGTATTTCTGCGCCTCTTTTTAAGGTGTCATCGGTTTTAGCAAAACAGAAACGAAGCATCTTTTCGTCTAAACTATTGACGTTGAAACCTGAAAACGGAATAGAAGCAATCCCTTTGTCTTTGGTTAAACGAACAGCAAATTCATAATCGTTTTCATTAGTAATATTTGAATAATTCAACGCTTGAAAATAAGTACCTTTAGAAGGTGTAAAAGTGAATTTTGATTCTTTGATTAGGCTTAAAAACAAATCTCTCTTTGCTTGAAAGAATGCTGACAACTCCTGGTAATGGCTTGGTGTTTTCAAATATTCTGCCAATGCTATTTGTGTTGGATGGTGAATACTAAATACACTAAACTCATGTACTTTTACAAACTCATCCATTAAATATTTTGGCGCACAGGAATATCCAATTTTCCAACCAGTATTATGAAACGTTTTGCCAAAAGATGCTGTAATAAAACTTCTGGCTTTAAGTTCTGGAAATAAACAAATGCTTTGATGCTGTTCTCCATCAAAAACCATATGCTCGTAAACTTCATCACTTAACACAATTATATTTGTATCTCTTGTAATATCTTGCAATTGTAACATATCCGATTTTGAGAATATTGTGCCGCTTGGGTTATGTGGTGTGTTAATAATAATCATTTTGGTTTTAGACGTGATTTTTTGTTTCACTTCTTCCCAATCAATACCATAGCCAGGATACGTTAATTGTACTGAAACAGCTTTTGCTCCACATAATTCTATAGTTGGAATGTAACAATCATAAGCTGGTCTAAACACCAAAACTTCATCATTAGGTTTTACAAAAGCAGTAACTGCAGCATAGATTGCTTGTGTTGCTCCTGCAGTAATTGTAATCTCATTGTCGGGATGATAACTATACCCATATAGCAAATCATATTTGTTCGCAATGGCTTCTCTTAATTTATAAACTCCATACATTGGTGCATAGTGGTTATAACCATCATTCATCGCTTTGCTGACCAAATCAATAAGCTTTTGGTCTCCTTTAAAATTTGGAAACCCTTGAGATAAATTAATAGCATTATGTTTATGAGCCAAAGTACTCATAACAGAAAAAATAGATGGTTCTAAATTGGGCAATTTTGATATATGTTGCATTGTATAAAGATAATAAGTTAAAAGTAATTTATTCACGCAACCTAATTATATAAATCACATCTACAATAGTATAATAATTGTTGCAAATTGTACATTTGCCAAAATTTAAATTAATGAAGAAAGCATTTTTAATCTTAGTATTATTCGTTTCAATATCAAACATTCAAGCTCAAGAAGACACTACTGAAATTACAGAAAAACGCAATGAATTATATATAAACATGACTAATTTAATTGGTTTTAAATGGATTGATATTGGTTATGAACGCATTTTAAATGAAGAATCTTCAATTGGTATTGGGACACTAATTTCTTTAGATAAAAATGTTGATGGCTTAGACGCTTATCGTACATTTTCAATTACACCATATTACAGACATTTTTTTTCAAAAAAATATGCTCAAGGTTTTTTTATTGAAGGATTTGCTATGCTTCATTCTGG
>CALGIH010000021.1 GCA_937916035.1 uncultured Lacinutrix sp. | reverse complement strand
TCTGCTTTTAGGCAACACAATTTTTTCGTTGGATGTTTTCTCTGGATCTTCACTTGCCATATAAGTTAAAATAGCAGTTAAAATTGCATTGTTTCTAACGTCATCAAATATAACTTTGTCATAGGTATCTCTATTTGTGTGCCAGGTATAATTCCAGTACGACCAGTTTAATGCGCTCAAGTTGAATGCAGGAGCTCCTGCTGCAACAAAAGATGCGTTATCTGAACCACCACCTGCAGGAGAGCCAGGAAAATCTGTTTCAATATGTTGTGTAATTTCTCTTGGTACTGCCTCTAACCAACGTGTTATATATTCATAAGAATGTAAAAAACCAGCTCCTGAAATGTTTACAACTCTTCCTGTTCCGTTATCTTGGTTAAATGATGCTTGTAAATTATTTACAATGTTTGGATTGTCTTCAACAAAGGCACGAGAACCGTTTAAGCCTTGTTCTTCACTTCCCCAGTGTCCAACAATAATAGTACGTTTTGGGTTTGGATAAAATTTCTTCAATAAACGCATGGCTTCCATCATCACTAATGTTCCTGTTCCATTGTCTGTTGCTCCTTGTCCTCCATCCCAAGAATCAAAATGCGCTGATAGCACTATATATTCGTTTGGTTTTTCAGTCCCCTTAATTTCACCTATTGTATTAAATGTTGGTACTTCGCCTAATTCTTTTGATTCTGCTTCAATTTTAATCACTGGCTTATTGCCATATTCAGCCAAACGATATAGCATTGTGTAATCTTCCAATTCTACATAAACTGTAGGAATTGTTTTTACTCTAGAGCTAAATATTTTATTTACTCCGAAACCACTTGACCAATTGCTTGCTAAAAGACCAACTGCTCCAGCTTCTTCTAAAGCTCCACCAATTGTTCTTGAGTTATAACCTGTGTTTGCGATTTTTTCTCGCCATGCTTTGGTTTGCGCATCACGATCATCTTTCATTTTTGTAAATGATTCGTCAGTTGCAAATTCTTCCCAATTATAATCTGGACGACCTGTTGGCTCCTTCATGTCTATCATCACAAATTTTCCTTTGACGCTTGGCAGCCAATTTTTAAAAGCAACTGAATCTTTAATAGTTTCAGGTAATACTAATACTTCTGCAGTAACTCCTCCTTTTGGTGTGCTTGCACTCCATGCTAGTTGCATTCCATCTAATGATTGAACTCTTGGTGATACCATATCAATATGAGTAATACCGCGTTCCCAGCCACGCCAAGTTCCATAATTTTCTTGTTTGGCATCAATTCCCCATTTAGCATATTGTGCAACTGCCCATTTGCTAGCATGATCCATTTGCGGTGTTCCTACTAAACGAGGACCAACCACGTCTAAAAGCTCATGTGCTAAGCGTTCAAGTTGAGAGTTCTCATTTGCTTCTTTAATCATATTATCTATTACATCATCTTGGGCAAACAAGTTACCTCCAGAAAAAAGCAGTGTAAAAAGAAAT
>CALGIH010000020.1 GCA_937916035.1 uncultured Lacinutrix sp. | reverse complement strand
ATTTTTTCATAAGTTTTAAGTTTTTGTAAAAGTAATTATTCTGATTAAAAAATCTATTTCTATAACGCTAATATTGTGCCATTATTGAATTTTGATTAAAAAATTAGAGCTATTATTCAAAATCCATTTTTGTTTCTCTAAGATTACAATTACATTAGCAAAACTAACTAATAAGATTATATAATTAATGGCTGGAAATTCTTTCGGAACTATTTTTAAACTCACAACTTTTGGAGAATCTCATGGCATCGCAATTGGAGGTGTTATTGATGGTTGTCCAGCGGGACTTCATTTAGACTTTGATGCTATTCAAAATGAAATGAATCGCAGAAAACCAGGTCAGTCTGAAATTGTGACACAGCGTAAAGAACCTGATACTGTTGAATTTTTGTCAGGAATTTTTGAAGGGCAAACCACAGGGACATCCATTGGTTTTATAATTAAAAATGCCAATCAGAAATCGAAGGATTATTCGCACATCAAAGATGTATATAGACCAAGTCATGCAGATTATACCTATGATAAAAAATATGGCGTAAGAGATTACAGAGGAGGAGGTCGAAGCTCAGCTAGAGAAACGGCTTGTCGTGTTGTCGCTGGAGCTGTTGCAAAACAACTTTTAAAAGATGTTAAGATAAATGCATTTACATCATCAATTGGAAAAATAAACATTGATAAACCATATCAAGATTTAGATTTATCAAAAACAGAAAACAATGCAGTACGTTGTCCAGATGAGGCTATTGCTGAAAAGATGATTGCACGTATTAAAGAAATCAGAAAAGAAGGAGATACTATTGGAGGCACTATAACTTGTGTGTTGCAAAATGTTCCGATTGGATTAGGTGAACCTGTTTTTGACAAACTTCATGCCGAATTAGGCAAAGCAATGCTCTCTATAAATGCTGTAAAAGGCTTTGAATATGGAAGTGGATTTTGTGGTGTGCAAATGAAAGGCAGTGAGCATAACGATATTTTTAATGCAGATGGAAGTACAAAAACCAACCTTTCTGGAGGCATTCAAGGAGGCATCAGTAATGGCGAAGATATTTACTTTAGAGTAGCATTTAAACCTGTCGCTACCATTATGCAAAAACAGCAAACGATTGATGCTGAAGGCAATATTTTAGAAATGCAAGGCAAAGGTCGTCATGATCCTTGTGTTGTGCCTAGAGCTGTGCCAATTGTTGAAGCAATGGCAGCATTGGTACTTGCAGATTACTATTTACTAAACAAGATTACTAAACTATAAAACACTCACATGAAAAAACTGGCTTTACATTGGCAAATACTTATTGGAATGGTAATAGGTCTAATCTTTGGATTTATAATGCTTCAAATTGATGGTGGAAAATCATTTACCGATGATTGGATAAAACCTCTTGGTAGTATTTTTGTTAAATTATTAAAGTTGATAGCTATTCCATTAATCTTGGCATCATTAATTAAAGGTATCTCAGATTTAAAAGATATTTCAAAATTCAAACGAATAGGTATTAGAACAATAATCACCTATGTAATTACTACTGTAATTGCAATTTCTATAGGTTTAATTTTAGTCAATTTATTACAGCCAGGTGATGGTGTTTCAGAAGAAACAATTTCAAAACTTACTAGTACATATTCAGAAAATAGTGGTGTAAAAGATAAAATTGCAGAGGCTTCCAAACAAGTTGAGAGTGGTCCACTGCAATTTTTAGAAGATATGGTTCCTGACAATGCCTTTAAAGCAATGAGCGAAAATAGCTTAATGTTACAAGTCATTTTCTTTTCAATTTTCTTAGGAATATCAATGCTTTTAATAGGAGAGAAGAGAGCAGCACCAATGAAAAACATCTTCGATTCACTCAATGATGTTGTACTAAAAATGGTAGACCTTATTATGCTAACTGCACCTTATGCAGTGTTTGCTCTTTTAGCAAGTGTTGTTGTGTCGTCTGATGATCCGGATATATTGGTAGCTTTAGCACAATATGCAGGAGTTGTTCTTCTTGGCCTTGTATTAATGATTGCTTTTTATGCTATTATCGTATCAACAGTCACAAAGAAAAACCCTTTCTGGTTCTTAAAAGAAATTAGTCCAGCACAGTTATTAGCTTTTTCTACTAGTAGTAGTGCAGCAACACTTCCTGTTACTATGGAGCGTGTTGAAGAACATATTGGTGTACATAAAGAAGTATCAAGTTTTGTGCTTCCAGTTGGAGCTACTATAAACATGGATGGAACAAGTTTATATCAAGCTGTTGCTGCAGTTTTTATCTTTCAAGCATTAGGTTTAGATCTTACTTTTTGGGATCAAATAACCATCGTTTTAACTGCATTATTAGCTTCTATTGGTAGTGCTGCAG
>CALGIH010000019.1 GCA_937916035.1 uncultured Lacinutrix sp. | reverse complement strand
TACAATATCAATATCTTTATGAGAACCACGCTCAAGTAAAAAATCTCGTACAAAGCCACCAATTACATAGGCTTCAACATTTAAGTCTTTTGCAGCTTCTGAGATAACTTTAAAAATTGTATGACTTAATGCTTTTTTGTAATTCATGATATACTTGCGAATACCTTAACTGTTTTTAATCTATTTTCTAATAACTTGAACAACGCCATCATTACTCAATTTAATAATAGATGAAGGTTTATTACAGGGTTTTTCGCGATGCAAATTTACAACATAGTCCACACCTTTTAAAATGTCTTGAGTTATTTCTTTAAAGGAATTTGGTGTTGGATAACTACTAATGTTTGCAGAGGTAGACACAATGGCTCCATTGAATTTTCTTAAGAGCTGCAAACAAAAATCATCATTGGGAATTCTAATCGCAATCGTATTATCTTCAGCCATTAAGTTGGATGCTAGATTTTGAGGATTATCATAAATTATTGTGATTGGTTCTTCTGAAACATCAATAATAGAATAAGCAGCCTCAGGAATTTCTTTCACGTATTTTTTGAGCATCCTGTCATCAGCGACCAAACAAATTAGAGCTTTGCTATCACTCCGTTGTTTTAGTTTAAATATTTTCGAAACAGCTTCTGCATTTAATGCGTCACAACCAATTCCCCAAACAGTGTCTGTAGGATAAAGTATAAGTCCTCCTTGTTTAAGAATTGTAGTTGCGTTGTTTATTTCGTTTTGCATGGTCTTGTTTTGGCTGTTATCCAATTTAAAGTGCAAATTTAATTCATAATGAATTATGATAATAGTAAATACAAATTTCTTTGTGATTTACTAAAAATGATTTTGATTAAAATACACTATTTTTACAGCTTTACATTAAAAATAATTGATGACAACAGCCTTATTAATATCTACATACAATTGGCCAGAAGCCTTAGAGCTTGTTTTGAAAAGTTTAGCCAATCAAACGGTTAAACCAGATGAGGTTTTAATTGCTGATGATGGCTCTACTGAAGTCACAAAACTGATGATAGATACTTTCAAAACGAAAACTGATTTAATTTTAAAGCATATATGGCACGAGGATAATGGTTTTAAGCGTTCTGAAATATTAAATAAAGCAATTGCCAAAACAGATTGTGATTACATTATTCAACTTGATGGTGATTGTATCATGCATTCCAAATTTATTGAAGACCATATTAATAATGCAACACCAATGACGTATCTTTTTGGCAGCCGTGTTAATATTTTAGAAAATCATTTATCAGAATTGTTTTCTAATAAAAATATTGGTTTTGGGTTCTTTACTAAAGGTATCAAAAAGAGAACACGCAATATTCATTCAAGTTTTTTAGCAGGTTTTTATAAATCAAGCCTTGAACTTTCAGAGAAACTTAGAGGTTGCAATCTATCGTTTTGGCGAGCTGATTTTATAAAAATTAATGGATATAACGAAGATATGACTGGTTGGGGAAGAGAAGACTCTGAAATGGTTGTAAGACTCTTAAATAATGACGTTTCAGGGAAGCGATTGCGTTATTTAGGAATAGTGTACCATATTTGGCATCAAGAAAAATCTAGAGAAAGATTTAATATCAATGATGAAATTCAGCAACTTGCTATTGATTGTAAGTTAATGAAATGTAAAAATGGCATAGACAAGTACCTATAAGGTTTTTGCTTCTTTGTCTAAATATTCTAGGATAGATTTTGCAGCACGTTCTGAGGCAGTTGAGCCTTCTTCAGTATGAAAATTATCTTGTGTTATTTCCGATTGAATTGGCTCGTAAACTTTGAAGTTTTCAAAACAAGAATCCATAGCCGTTTTAAGATCTTCAACATTATTTATCACGTCGCCACATTGCCAAAATCTAAAGTTATAGTCGTTTTTGTAATCTACGTTTATTGGGTTTAAGAAGATGCAAGGTCTCGGTGTAATAATAAATTCATATATCTGACTTGATACATCTCCTAAATAAATATCTGAATTCAACACATACGTCATATTAACGCTTTCATGGCTTCCAGTATCAATAAAAATATGTTCTGCAGTTTTGTATTTTTCAGGTATGCTTGAATCATCAAAACCATCTTTATCATTGAAAAGGTTGATGTGAGGAGCAAATATTAAATTGTATTCATTCTGCTGGTAAAAGAACTCTAAAATATTCATGCCAATGTGATGCCATGAAGAAAGTGGTGGTGAAAAATGCGGACTATAAATCACAACAGGTTTGTTATTCTTAAAAAAAGTCCTGTTTTTGTTTGATTTTACAGCATCAATTTTAGAGTATCCAGCAACAACATAATGCTCACTCAACAAATTTAATTTTTTGAATTGATTGAAAGAATAATCTCCAATCAATAGCTGAAAATCAAAATCAAGAAGAGCTTCATTATATGCGTAGGCTCTTCCCGTAACACCATGATCGAATTTTATGAGTTTAGGAAAACACTTGTTTCCTCTTGCTTCCTTTACATATCTATGATAAAAATCTGTAAACACAACAGCATCAAAATTATTAAGAATGTAGCTTATGTTTTTTTTAAGCCAAAAACCTTTTCTGGGTAGTTTTCTGTTTTTAATTTTATCGGTAAAAGCTCTAAATGGTGAAGTGGATAATTTTTTGACTTCAATATGATGGTTGTCAAAAAGTGCCAAAGTATCAAAAAAGTATTGCTGACAATTAGGGTGTGTTAAAACAGTAACGTTGGCTGTCTTTGATAATTCCATAGCAACACTAATAAAGTGATTGACATGATGAATCTCATCTAAATAAATAATTGCTATATCAAGTTTTTTACTCATTTCAGAAATTTCTTTTAGTCAATATTCCGATACTTTGTCCACAAATATAAGTAGCGTTTAAAAACAGCAAATGCACTTATATAGGCTAGGATAAACCCTTCTTTTCCATCCAAAAAACCTAATCGTATTAAGTATTGATGCCAAAAGCGATAACAAGGTCTTACTATAAAATGAAACAAATTGGGTCTCACGTTTTTATTATATAAAGCTTGTGCTTGTAACTTACTGTATTGCGTTAATTTGTTATTATAATGGTCAAAGCCTTTATAGGAATAATGATCGCTTTTGTGCTTTAAAGTTATTATTAAACAATCAATTTCTAAGGTTTCATGTACCAAATTAGTGCTATACTTTGCCTTATCTTTCTTAAACACACGAATCACTGAGTCGTTTTGAAAGCCACTATATTTTATGTGCTTTTTCATAAAGTAAAAATTTCTTTTTACTTTAAAAGCATCAGTCGGTCCCGGGTTCGCAATTGTAAATTTTATTTCTTCTGCTAGTTCTTGTGAAATGGTTTCATCCAAATCAAAAAACACAACCCATTCATGGTTGGCTTGTTGCAAGGCAAAGTTTTTTTGATTGGAGAAATCATCAAAATCTCTAATCAAAACTTTGGCGCCAAGTTCTTTTGCAATGCTAACTGTTTTGTCAGTGCTATTGGAATCTACAATTATAATTTCATCAGCAAATGATAAACTCTTTATGAATTTTTCAATGCTAGCTTCTTCATTATAAGTTATTGCTAAGGCACTAATCATTTATAGTTGTAAAATTATGTAGATTTGTCTACAAAAGTAATCAATTTTAACGCACAGATTTAAATCACTTTTTAAGAAATGACTCGCTTACCAATTTTAATGTACCATAATGTCTCACAGACTGAAAATGATTGTGTTGGACTCACAATTTCTGAACAAAATTTAGAGGCTCAATTCAAGTACTTAAGCGATAATAATTATAAAACCTATCATTTCTCTGAACTTGAGAGTTTGAAACGTTCAAACAATTTACCAAAAAGAGCTGCGATAATTACCTTTGATGATGTTTATGTAAGTCAATTGAAATTTGCATATCCATTGCTTAAAAAGTACAGTTTGAAGGCAAGCTTTTTTATTCCGTTTGCCTATGTTAATGGTGTTGATGATTGGAACACAGCTGCAGAACCCATTATGTCTGTTGAGCAATTACAATCGTTAGATTCAAAAGTGGTTGAATTGGGATTGCATTCCTTTGCACACGAAAATTATACAAAAATGACACCAGATGAAGTTCACGAGGATTTAGTAAAGTGTCAGGAATTTGTGCAAGAGAATAATTTGAATGTGAATAATATATTGGCTTATCCTTATGGTAAGTACCCTAAAAAGCTTCCTGGAAAAAAAGTATTCTTCAATGTTTTAAAAACCAATCACATAGCTTACGCTTTACGAATTGGCAACAGGATTAATACCTTCCCATTCAAGAATAATTACGAAATTCAGCGCATTGATATCAAAGGCGAAGATTCACTCCTAAAATTTAAGTTGAAATTACGCCTTGGAAAATTGAAGTTATTTTAAGCCTTTTTGCAGTAAGATGAGTTTGGCATATCTAGAAAATACGCCATAAGCATTGATGCTTGCAATAGCTAATCCAGGAATGCCATCACGAAACCCTCCACGTAATACATAGCTACTAAAAAAACGATAAAATGGTTTGAAAACTAAATGAAAATACGTCGCTTTTTTCCCTTTGTCTTGCATTTGTTCAGCCTGAAACCAAGCATAACTATCTTTTTTATTAATGTAATGTTGTAATCCTTTATATGTAAAGTGTAAGACAGGAGCATCTAATTTCCCAATTGAGCCATTTATAATTAATTTTTCATGAACGCTTCCTTCAAAATGGCATTCTGTTCGTTTTACCAAACGTGTCACATAATTGTAATGATGATACAAAAAGCGATTGATAAAAAAATGCGGAAATTTGAGCTTGCAGCCATGGTGCTTTTCAGAATTCATAGCTGCTAGTACTTGGGTTTGTAGTTGGTAAGGAATACGTTCATCAGCATCTACAAACAAAACCCAATCGCAAGTGGCAAATTGCAAGCCATGGTTTTTTTGGTTCGAAAAATTATCGAATGTTCGTTGTATCACTTTACAATCATACCTATTAGCGATTTCAACGGTTTTATCAGTACTAAAAGAATCTATGACAATAATTTCATCGGCAAATTGAACCGAAAACAAACAGTCTTCAATGTAGTGCTCTTCATTGTAAGTTGGAATAATTACTGTGAGTCTAGACATGTTACATTGTAAAGCTCAAAATTACTAAAATAACTTTATATTTGCTTGCATTATGACGATTGATACTTCTATAATAATTAGCACTTATAATTCTCCTGATTGGCTTGCCAAAGTTTTATTTGGTTACAACAATCAATCTTACAGACAGTTTGAAATTGTGATTGCTGATGATGGCTCTAAGCAAGAAACCTTTGATTTAATCGAAACTATTAAAAAAGAAGTGTTTTATCCAATAGTTCATGTTTGGCATGAAGATAATGGATTTCAGAAAGCAAGTATTTTAAATAAAGCCATTGCTCAAGCAAAGGGAGATTACATCATACAGGCAGATGGTGATTGTATACTTCATCCCTATTTTGTA
>CALGIH010000018.1 GCA_937916035.1 uncultured Lacinutrix sp. | reverse complement strand
GTTTACAATGTTCGTTAAGATACATGGTTTACAAAAGTTAAAGATTAGACTTTACACTAAATTAGTTTCTAACCTTATTGACTTTTCTTTATTTCTTAATTGTGTTTCATTAAAGAAACCTAAAAATACGTCTCTATAAAACACTTTCCAAATTCCATTGCCTACATCTTCAATTCCTACATGTTTTCCTTTTAAAGCTGCTGTTAAATAGACCCAATAATAAGACTTCCATCTGATAGCTCCATTTTGAGTTACTTTTAAAATCTTTAAGTTTGAGTTATAATCAAAGTTAGGGATTTTTTCAGGGAAAGGTTTAGTAGAAAAACTATGCACAGAAGCAGGTGTTTCCATATCTAAAGCTTCGTGAGGTCTTATGTTATTATATTCTTTTACAAAGTGATTTAAACGTCTTTGTTGAGCTTTTAAATCAAAGGCTGAGGGTTTGGCACAAGCAGCCTTTAAATCGCGATGCATACGTTCGTGTCTTCCGTTTTGTTCTGGGTGAGCTGGGTCTGAAAAGACAGGTGAAATTCCAAGCTCAATAAACCAATATGAAAGTTGAGTAAAACGTTGAATAGCTCTAACAGATCCAAAGGGGCTTCCATTGTCTGTGTGTAGTTGTTTAGGAATTCCATATTTTCTAAAAACCTTTGTAAACTCTGCCTTTGCGTACTTTAATGTTTCTTTGTAATGTCCTTTAGCAGTGAATAAAAATCTGCTTTTAGAATCGGCAATGGTCAGGGGATGGCAATACACTTTATTGCCCATTAAAAACTTTCCTTTGTAATCTGCACTCCATACTTCATTACATACTTTTGGATCGAAAATAGGATATACAGGTTTGACTCTTCTTAATCTTTTTTGAGGGCATACTAAACCGTGTCTTTTTAGTATGTTGTGAACTGTAACCACCGAAGGGATCTCATTTTCTGTAAAATCGTTAAACAATAGTTTTTTGATTTTTTTAGCTCCCCAGCGTGGGTATTTTTTCTTTAATTTAAGTATCCCATCAACAATATTTTTCTTTGTTGCATTTGGGTGTTTCTTTGGTGTTCTTGACTTTTCTTTTAAGCCTTCAAAACCTTGTTTTTCAAACCTACTTATTAACTTATAGGCAGTGGGTCTTGAGATTTCGAAGTTTTTACACAATTCTGTGATGGTATACTTTCCAGTTCTCCATTCACAAATAAATTCAATTTTTTGTTCCATAGTTGTTGTTTCTTTCCAAGGCATAATAATTTGATTTTAACTCTCAAATTACAACCTAAAAAGTGTAAACTATGTCTCTTTAACTTTGTAAACTATGTCCCTTTATCGTACCCTATGGTTTCTCCTATTTTCATTGTCGTTTTGGTTTCTTTTTCTGAAGAATTTTATCATCGGTTATTGGTTGGCCTTCGCCATCTTCTTTATCAAAAGCGTTTTTTTTCTTTCTAGATTTTCTGCTTTTGCGATTTCCCTCATCTTTGGCTGAGTTATTATTATCAACTTCTTTATCTTGATGAAAATCAAGTCGATACGATGCTCCTAAACTAAGGTTGAAAACTGAAGGAGTATCTTTTGTATTAAGTGTAAGCGCTGTATCTAGTTGAAAGTCCTTGCTCCATAAATAAGCACCACCAAATCTAAATAAGTTGTCAGCATAAAAATCACTTTGTATGCCTTGTGTTTCACCAAATACGACCCATTGTTGGTTGATGGATTTTGTGAGTGTTACTAAATACTGAAAATCTGATTGGTCTGAGCCAATTCTATCTTTTATAAAATTCATTACCAAAACCCAACCTCCAACAAAATTGTGCTGTGTAGCGACCATGACTTTTGGACTTATACCTTCAACTCCTGGAGCAATGTATGGATTCTGTTTTGTATCAAAGTTTACGCCTACATAGACTGCAACTGCTGGAATTAATTCTTTCCATTTGAATTTTCTATTCGCGTGATAACTATAAAGGTTTGGTTTTTCATCTTCTGAATTTTTATAAGGATCATAAACCAAGTACTTAGCACCAAGTGTTACATATTTAAAGTTGGAACGTGAATTTTCAGATGGTATAGCAGAGCGATTATCTGTAAATGTGTCACTCTGAAAAGTTCCTTCAATATTTAATTCAATTTGTTCGAACAATAAACCATAACGTACTGAAAAATCAGCACCAAAACCTGAAACTTCATATTGTAAAGGAGTGTGCTTTTCATTTACTATGTATGGTCCAACCTCAAATTGAGCGACATTAGTACCAACAGAAAACGCACTTTTTGAAAGACCAGGGCGATTGGAGTTAATAACTTCGGTATATTGAGCAAAGCCTAATGAAGTAGATAGAATACAAGCTATTAAAAGTAATTGGGTTTTTAGACGTTCCATTTTGATTAAGTTATGAT
>CALGIH010000017.1 GCA_937916035.1 uncultured Lacinutrix sp. | reverse complement strand
AACGATACCATGAATTCTTGATCCTTTCATACCAACACATGCTCCAACAGGATCTATTCTGTCATCATAAGAATCAACAGCTACTTTTGCTTTTTCACCTGGAATTCTAACAACTTTTTTAACTGTAATTAAACCATCAAAAACCTCAGGAATTTCTTGTTCAAATAATTTTTCTAAGAATTGAGGTGATGTACGAGACATTATAATTGAAGGTTTGTTTCCTTTAAGCTCAACACTTTCAATAACACCTCTTACATTTTCTCCTTTTCTGAAAAAATCTGAAGGGATTTGTTTTTCTTTAGGTAAAATAATTTCGTTTCCATCGTCATCTAATAAAATAATGGCTCTGTGACGGATATGATGAACTTCAGCTGTATAAATCTCTCCTATTAATTCTTTAAACTGTTTGTATATATTAGTATTGTCGTGTTCGTGGATTTTAGAAATTAAATTTTGCCTTAATGCTAAAATTGCACGTCTACCAAGGTCTATAAGTTTTACTTCTTCAGATACATCCTCACCAACTTCAAAATCAGGTTCGATTTTTCGAGCTGCTGTTAATGATATTTCTTGGTTTGGTTCTTCTACTTCACCATCTGCAACCACAACTCGGTTACGCCAAATTTCTAAATCACCTTTATCTGGGTTGATAATAATATCAAAATTATCATCATCTCCAAACTTCTTTTTTAATGCATTTCTAAATACATCTTCTAAAATCGCCATTAGGGTTACACGATCAATTAATTTATCGTCCTTAAATTCTGAAAATGAGTCGATTAACGCAATATTTTCCATAACTCTTCTACTAGATTAAAATTTTATCTTAACTTTTGCTTCTATAATATCGTTATACGCCAACTCTGCTTTATTTCGCACAGTGACTTTACCTTTCCCAACCTCTTTGGGCTCTCTTGATTTCCATTCTAGCGTAATGCAATCTTCATCGGCATTCGTTAAAATGGCTTCAAACTTTTGGTTGTTGGCTGCTTTAACAGCAACCGTTCTCCCAATGTTTTTTTTATATTGTCTTTTATGACTCATTGGTGTTGCAGCTCCTACTGATGCCACTTCAAGAGAAAAATCTTCCTCTTCTCTATCTAGGTTATTATCTATAGCTCGGCTAACAAACATGCAATCTTCAACTAGAACACCGTTATCTCCATCAATAATTACTTTAATAGTATTATCACCTAAAACATCAAAATCTATAAGAAATAAATCTATTCGTTCTTTAAGACAATCGTCTAATAAAGTTTTTACTTTAGTTCTAAACATTTTTAAGTATAAAAAGAGGGGACTTTTCGTCCCCTCTTATTCTTTTTTCTTACAACGCTGCAAATATACAATATTTAAATGGGATTTTGCAAACGTTGAGTTGTCAATTTTTTTTGCTAAATTTAAAATGTAAACACACCATATAAAAATGAAAAAAATATTAGTCCCAACTGATTTTTCAGCACAAGCAGATTATTCGCTTCATGTTGCGGCACAATTAGCAAAAAAACATGGTTGTGAAATATACTTATTGCATATGCTAGAACTTCCTGTAAATGAAGTCGATGCACTAAGTTCTCATAGTGAATTACCAGAAGCTATGTTTTATATGAAATTAGCTAGAAAGCGCTTTGACCAAGTATTGGAAAAACCATTTTTAAAAAACATTAAGGTTCATGAAATAGTTAAATTTCATCAAGCTTTTAATGGTATTATAGATA
>CALGIH010000016.1 GCA_937916035.1 uncultured Lacinutrix sp. | reverse complement strand
AATGATTTTCTAAGATTTCCAGACTTAGTTCCAGCAACGAATACTTTGTATTTATGAACTCCGACAATGTTAATAATTCTATCATCAGATAACTTATATTCAATGTTTACGTTCATTGTTGTTTTCGTTTCATTAAATATCCAATCTATATTTTTAATGTTAACTATAACAGGTGTAATTGAATCAGTTGGAAAGACAAAACTTTCGGAGTAAACCATATTTATTTTGGTTTCATTGGATACTTCCTCAATAGACCCCCTTAAAACTTCATAAATATTAGGTTCTTTTGAGTTTCCAAAGTGTTCCCCAAATTTCTCTGCCTTTTGATAACTAGATCCTTCTTGTAATGAGAATAGAATTTTTTAGCCTATAAAATCATTCGATTTTAAATAATACTTTTTGTGTAAACTACAACTTATAATTAGAAATATAAAATTCACGATAATAATCCTTTTTATTTCTATTTTTTTTAACAAAGTCAAGCCTACTTTTTCTCATACGTCAAAAACGAAAATGCGTAGTCATGATGCTCATCTTTATCATGAAAGGTATTGCTGGTTTCTTTCCAAACAGAAGTGTCAACTTGTGGAAAAAAAGTGTCTGCATCAAAAGACTGATGTACTCTAGTGAGTTCAATCTTAGCAGCTAAAGGCATTGCTTGCTTGTAAATTTCGCCACCTCCAATTACAAAAGCTTGTACATCACTTCTCGCAGCATCAATAGCATCTTCAAGAGAATTAACTACAATTACACCATCAGGAACCTTGTAATTTGCTTGTCTGGAAATGACGATGTGTGTTCTGTTTGGTAAGGGTTTTGGGAAGCTTTCAAAAGTTTTGCGTCCCATAATAATATGGTGACCATTGGTTAAACTCTTGAATCTTTTTAAATCGTCACTTAAATGCCAAATGAGTTTGTTGTCTTTGCCAATAGCATCGTTTTCTCCTGCTGCGACAATTAAAGTTAAGCCTTTAACTACGTTCGTTTTTTGTTCAGAAATCACTTCTGTTTGTGTTGCTATGGGATTTTCTTTTTCAACCTTTTGCTGTAGTTTCTCAATACGTTCTTTTTGGTTGGCTACCAATTTAGCAAGCTGTTGTTTTTGCCAATCTTTTCCCATGAATTTATTGGTGATAAACACATTGAACACATGGTATACAAAGAAAAATAGCCATCCAAAAATGGCAAACACAAACCAATCAATACCAAAAAATTGAATATTATCACCAATGCCTAAAACAGTATTGGCTAGAATTAAAAATACAGCGCCTAATAAGAACACTACAAAGTGAATGTATAAACGTTTTTTCTGTTTTATACGTCTTTGAGCATTTTCAATTAATTCTAATTGCTCTTTATCTATTTGAGGTTGTTGTTTTTTCTTTCCGAACATAACGAAATATATAGATGTAAAGTTAAGACTTTTTTAAACAGCTACGGCACCTTTAATATGAGGATAAGGACTGTAATCTACCAATGTGAAATCATCAAAAGTAAAATCAAAAATGTCTTTTACATTAGGATTTAATGTCATTTTTGGAAGTGGTCTAGGCTCACGCGATAACTGCAATTCTAA
The DNA here is from genome assembly GCA_937916035.1 of uncultured Lacinutrix sp. Taxonomy (GTDB): domain Bacteria; phylum Bacteroidota; class Bacteroidia; order Flavobacteriales; family Flavobacteriaceae; genus CAJQLB01. The sequence continues at coordinate 3,071 of CALGIH010000016.1, read as the reverse complement.
TTGCTCCATGTGATTGCTGTAAATATGTGCATCGCCAAAAGTGTGAATAAATTCGCCAGCTTCATAGCCACATACTTGAGCCATCATCATTGTAAATAGCGCATAAGAACCAATATTGAAAGGCACTCCTAAAAATATATCAGCACTTCGTTGGTACAATTGACAAGATAATTTACCATTAGCTACATAAAATTGAAAAAATGCGTGACAAGGAGGTAAAGCCGCTTTACCGTTGGCAACATTTTCGCTAAATGATTTTGAGGTGTCTGGTAAAACAGAAGGATTCCATGCAGACACTAACATTCGTCTGCTATCAGGATTATTTTTTAAAGTTTCAATAACCTCTTTTATTTGGTCTATTTCGTCGCTATTCCAATTACGCCATTGATGTCCATAAACTGGACCAAGATCGCCATTTTCATCAGCCCATTCGTTCCAGATTCTAACGCCATTTTCAGTTAAATAATTAGTATTAGTATCACCTTTTAAGAACCACAGTAACTCATGAACAATCGATTTTAAATGCAATTTTTTTGTGGTTACCATTGGGAAACCTTCGCTTAAATCAAAGCGCATTTGATATCCGAAAACACTTTTAGTTCCAGTTCCTGTTCTGTCTGCTTTTTCATTTCCATGCTCTAAAACATGCTTTACTAGGTCGTGATATTGTTTCATACTCATTTCCTGCGAAAGCAGGAATCTCTTTAAATTATAAAAATATGCTGAATTTAATCTAGCATAACGCGATAGGCAAAAATAAAAAAAGCATCAAATTTTATGCCTTGATGCCTTGATAATATATAATAAAGTTATTAACTAATAATACGTCACTGCGAATTTTGATTTCTCAAAATGTGGCAGTCTGCCTTTCGATTATGAGATTACCGCAGTCGTACCTCCTTTGTAAGGACAAAAGTATTTATGTTAACCTATTATCATTCCTGCAATGGTAGCAGAAATTAGGGAAGCAATGGTTCCTCCAATTAAAGCTTTCATTCCAAATTGAGATAAGGTTTTGCGTTGTCCTGGAGCAAGTGACCCAATTCCTCCAATTTGAATACCAATAGACGCAAAATTAGCAAAACCACAAAGCATGTAAGTTGCCATAATTATTGATTTCTCATAATTAAGATGCACAGCATTTGCAGCGTTTTTTAAATCGGCTAATTGAATGTATCCTATAAATTCACTTGCCGCTAATTTTATACCTAACAATTGGCCCATTAGTGCTATATCTTCTTTAGCGATCCCTATTAGCCACATTAATGGAGCGAAAACATAACCTAATATAAATTCAAGAGATAATCCATCTTTATAAGGAGTATTGTTTGCAATGACTTCGTTAAGTGACGTAAAGTGCCAGTCAATACTTAGGAAGCCAATTGTAAGTCCATCAAAACTAGCTATACCTCCTAATATTCCATTCATCATTGCAATAAATGCTACAAAAACTAAAAGCATCGCACCAACATTTACAGCTAGTTTTAATCCTTCTGTTGTTCCATTTGCGATAGCATCTAGAATATTTGAACCAATTTTTTCTTGTGACACTTGAACATCTGTATTTATTTCCTCAGTTTGAGGATACAAAATTTTAGAAATTACAATAGCTCCAGGTGCTGCCATTACTGATGCTGCCAATAAATGTTTAGCATAAAATAATCTTAATTCTGGGTCATCTCCGCCTAAAAAGCCAATATATGCTGCTAAAACGGCTCCTGCAACGGTTGCCATACCACCAATCATTACGAGTAGCATTTCGGACTTATTCATTTTTTCTAAATAAGCCTTTATTAATAATGGCGCTTCTGTTTGACCAAGGAATATATTACCAGCAACACTTAAACCTTCTGCACCTGATATTTTTAAAACTTTAGTTAAAGCCCAAGCCATTGCTTTTACAATTTTTTGGATAATTCCTAAATAGAATAAAACAGAGGTTAATGCAGAAAAGAAAAGGATTGTTGGAAGCACTTGGAAAGCGAAAATGAAGCCGAATTTATCCATGTCTACAACGAGTCCCTCAAATAAAAACTTACTTCCAGCTCTTGTAAAGTCTAATACACTTATAAATAAACCTCCTACAAATTCAAAAATGTTTTTTATAAAATTAACTTTCAAAACACCTATAGCTATTATTAACTGAAAACCTAATCCAAGACCAACAATTTTCCAATCGATAGCTTTTCTGTTTTTGCTAAATAAAAAGGCAATGAAAATTAAAGTAAACATGCCTAAAACACCACGCCATAAACTGTTAAATGAGAATCCTTCACTTGGAAGTATTGCATTTCCAATTACAACTTGAGCTTCTGGATTTACATAAGCTATTAATTTGTAATTCACACCATTTTCAGTAAACACAAGCGTTGAATCTGTTTTTGTAGTTATTTTATAGCGCCTAATAGTATCATTAGGTTGGGTATAATAAAACACCAACAAATTATTTTGAAGGATGTAATCTCCTGAAGCTTTTAGATTGTTTTTTGCGTTAAGTGTAAAATTGAATTCTCCAGCAGTTAATGAAAGTGTGTCTGCTTCTGGATGGATGTTAAAAAGTGATTCATTGTTTTGATTGGTAATAGCCTCAAATTGCCATTTTTTTTCAATGTCTTGGGCAAAGATTGTTGTGATTGTAAACAATATTGCTCCAATTAATAAAAAACTTTTTTTCATTTAAATAAATTTTAATTGCGTTTTGAAATTTCATCACGAAGTCGAGCTGCTGTTTCGTAGTCTTCGTTTGCAACGGCTTCCTCTAGAAGGTTATTCAGATCTTCCAGTGTTTTACCTTTATAGCCTGCTGGAGATTTAGTTTCTATTTCTTCAGCTAACACTTCGTCCAATAAAATATTATCGTCTTGAGTTTCCTCATCTTTATTCGGATTTACTTTCAAGTAAATTCCAGCTTTATCCAAGATGTTTTTATAAGTGAATATTGGTGCATCAAAGCGCAATGCTAATGCGATAGCATCACTTGTTCTGGCATCAATTATTTCTTCAATTTTATCACGTTCACAAATCAAACTAGAATAAAATACACCATCAACAAGTTTGTGAATGATCACTTG
>CALGIH010000015.1 GCA_937916035.1 uncultured Lacinutrix sp. | reverse complement strand
CAGCTCAAAAAAGTTCTTATTTGTTCTAAAAAATATTGAAGAGTCTGTTGAAAACAATCAATTCTTAATCAGCAATAATCGCGTTGATCTCTTTTCTCTTAATAAAATGCATGAAAATAATGGTCTGTATTGTGTGACTTTAATTAGGCATAGTGGAGCTAATAACTAGTGGTGTTTTTAGAAAATCGTTCTTAGTAGATAACAATTGTAAAGTGATAACTGTTAAATAAAAAACGACTGATGTTTTATTTCATTAAGATTACAACAATTTACCTTTCATCCAAGGTGCAGAATTTAAAAAATTAGCTACAGCACTTCCTGGAGGCACGAGTCTATCACAAGCTTCTTTAAGTTCTTGACTTAATTCTTTTTCCATTAGGGGAATAATATCTTTCATTTGAGCTAAGGTCCTTGGTCCAGCTAATGGTGCTGTAATACCAGGTTGATCTTTTACCCAAATCATCGCTAAATGTGCAGGCTCCATTTGATGTTCCTTTGCTAAAGCCACAAATTTATCTGCAACAGATACGGCTTTTTGAGTAATACGTTCAGCGTAAATACCTCCTCTGTTGAAACGAGGTGTGTTATACTTTACATTACTGCTGTTACTATATCTTCCTGTAAGCATTCCCATTGCTAAAGGAGACCAAACAAATACAGCTAAGTTAGCCCATTCGCATGCAGGTAAAATTTCATTTTCAACTCTTCTATCAAGCAAGTTATATGGTAATTGCTCTGAAATGGCATGCGATAGATTTTTAAATTCTGACAACATTTTACTTTCAGAAATTTTCCAACTAGGTGACGTTGTAGCTCCGAAATACCTAATTTTTCCTTGACTAACTAAACTAGTTAAAGCATATAGAGTTTCTTCCAACGGAACATTCATATCAACTCTGTGCATTTGATATAAGTCTATATAATCAGTCTTGAGTCTTCTTAAGGAATCTTCACAAGCCTTAATAATATGCTTTCTTGACACACCTCTATCATTAACTCCTTTTTTTCCTGTAGGATAATAAAATTTGGTAGCTAAAATAACATCATCTCTAAGTCGGTTATGCTCTAAAGCCTTCCCAATGATTCTTTCTGATTCGCCAGAAGCATAGGTATTCGCTGTATCTATTAAATTTATACCACTTTCTATAGCATAGTTAATAATCTCAGTAGATTCTTCTACAGAGGTAGGGTTTCCAAAATTGTCAGTACCTAAACAGATTGGAGATACTTTGAGTCCCGTTCTACCAAGAGGTCTATAAAATGAGTTATTTAACATAGTTATTGTCTTACGCTCCAAATTTCATGCATAGCATCACCTTTACTTGAAAATCCTCTATGATTCCATGTTCCATCAACTAAGCTAAAATCAAACTCTAGACTAGCTCCTACTCTTGAATCATCTCTCGAGAAGAACTCAATGTTCTCCGTATATTTTCCATTAACTGTAGTATAGGTGCCGCCTCCTGTTCCTGAAAATTCCTTGGTCTCTATATTATAGGCGATCCATTGAAAACGAGTGCCAGATAATAGTTTCATGGTCTTTCTTGCCCCACTTGTATCTCTCATTTGCTCTTTCCCATCCCTCACTCTTCCAGACATAAGCCAAGCACCTTGTAATTCTCCAGGAGTACCATCATCAATTCTTGTCAGTTTCATAGTACTCCCAATAATTTGAATTGTATTATCAGTAATATCAACTTTAAAGCTTACTTCACTACCAACGCGTTCAGGAGTTACTGTATCAAACTCTACTTTCTCGGTCATGGTATCGCCTTCTAATCTCCATGTTCCTCCATTAGATTGAATAAATTTACCAGTGTTAGCATCATAGGTAGATATCACTTGATAACCGTCAGTAAATATGACAACACTTTTTAGTTTGTCTCCATTTTCAGAAGTTGAATACATTTCCCAACCTCCAATAACACTTTGAGCATGCAATCCAAGAGATAGCATACTACAGATTACTACAAATAGTATTTTTTTCATGATGACTGTTTTTTTTTATGTTACTAAAATAACTCTTTTATAATCTTCATTATCAAACGTATGTTCCAAATTAATGAGATTCCTGCCTTCACTTCGACAAGCTCAGCGACTATGAAGGAATTTGTTATCCTAACCAACCTTCTCTATCTAGACTTCTGTATTGAATGGCTTCACCAATATGGTTACCACTAATATTTTCAACACCTTCTAAGTCAGCAATAGTGCGAGATACTTTTAGTATTCTGTCATAAGCACGAGCAGAAAGGTTTAATTTCTCCATAGCCACTTTAAGTAATTGCATAGAGGCTTCGTCAAGTTTGCAATGCTTTCGTATATATTTGGTGTTCATTTGTGCGTTGTAATGCACTTTGTCTGAATCCTTAAAACGTTCGGTTTGTAATTCTCTAGCTGCCGTTACTCGTTTTCTAATCTCTACTGAGGTTTCGCTTTTACGCTCGTCAGCTAACTTTTCAAAAGGAACTGGAGTCACTTCTATATGAATATCTATTCGATCTAATAAAGGTCCAGAAATCTTGCTTAAATAACGTTGCATTTCTGCAGGTGAGCTAGTTACAGGAGCATCAGGATCGTTAAAATAGCCACTAGGACTCGGATTCATACTTGCTACCAACATAAAACTACTTGGATACGTCACCGTAAATTTTGCCCTAGAAATAGTGACTTCTCTGTCTTCTAAAGGCTGACGCAATACTTCTAAAACACCTCGTTTAAATTCTGGCAGTTCATCTAAAAACAGCACACCATTGTGTGATAATGAAATTTCTCCAGGCTGCGGATAAGATCCTCCGCCAACCAATGCAACATCTGAAATTGTGTGATGCGGACTTCTAAAAGGTCTTTGAGACATCAATCCTGCGTTGTCCTTGACGCGTCCAACAACAGAGTGAATCTTAGTGGTTTCTAGTGCTTCTTGCAAAGTCATTGGTGGCAAAATAGATGGTAATCGCTTTGCTAACATAGTTTTTCCAGCTCCTGGAGGCCCAATTAAAATAACGTTGTGTCCTCCAGCTGCTGCAATTTCCATGCATCGCTTAATACTTTCCTGACCTTTTACATCTGAAAAATCAAATTCTGGGAAATCAAGATTTTTATAAAATTCTTCACGAGTATCTATAATGGTTTCCTCTAAAGCTATATCCTTATCAAAGAAATCAATAACTTGTTTGATGTTGTCTATACCATAAACTTTGAGATTATCTACAATGGCAGCTTCCTTCGCGTTTTGCATAGGCAACATAAAACCTTTGTAACCTTCCTCTCTTGCTTTGATTGCAATTGGCAAAGCACCTTTTATTGGCTGTAAGCCTCCATCTAACGAGAGTTCTCCCATAATCAAATAATCTTCAATATCATCTGCTTTAATTTGGCTTGAGGCTGCGAGAATACCAAGAGCTAATGTCAAATCGTAAGCACTACCTTCCTTGCGTAAATCGGCTGGAGACATATTGATAATTATCTTTTTTCCGGGGATTTTAAAACCATTGTTTTGTAGTGCAGCTGCAATGCGATAATTACTTTCTTTAATAGCATTATCAGGTAAACCTACTAAATGATAACCAATGCCTTTATCGACGTTAACCTCTACAGTAACAGTTGTAGCTTCTACACCAAACACAGCACTTCCAAAAACTTTTTTAAGCATAACAAGTTGATTGGCTTAAATGTAATGAAAATTGTGACTAAAATATTATAGAATTTAAGATGAAGTAAAATAGTTATTCCACCTTTTATTAATCTATATTTGCAGTCACTTAAATAACCACTTGTGGTTGTTTAGGTATTACACACAAAAGAATCCTATAGTATGGTCACTATAGGATTCGCTTTTTTATAAACTTTTTCATTTTTTAAACACTTAAGTTTCATAATAAATTACGAGCTTAAATGTATCCTTACAAAAATGTTTTAGTTTACTGTAAACACCTCTCTAAGGTAAACTGGCTCACCAAGATTTGTAAAGCCTTCAAGGATAATTTCAAAATCGCATATTACGTCTGACGTATAAAACTGGATGTTCATGGTTTGTTTTGTGAATTCTAAGTTTGGATACCATAATAATTGTTCTCTAAAATCTGGAATTCTATCTAAACCTTCGGATGATTTACTGTAGTCTTGATTAAAATAACCTTTAGCTGGCTGTGTGCTAAACCTATTAAACTTCTTTAAATAATCTCCAGAAATTGATTCAGCATAATTACCTTCAAAGGTTTCAATGCGCACAATACCTTGATAAACAATTTTACCATAATAGTATTCTTCACGATGCACTTTTATGGTTTTTACTTTAGTTGCATAAAAATCTAAAATACTTTGGTGGTCTTGAATAAACACGCCATCAACCAACACCATTGGCGCCAAATCAATACCATAATAAGGATCGAATTCTCGCTCTCTCACGTCTATACTCCGTTTTCCGTTATCAGCTTTTTGATCCCAAACATGATCTATAACCTCAACAAAAGTTTCTGCTAATGTTGGAAAACGTTTATAATCATCTAATTGATATACTATTGGTGGATTGCCGAAAAATGGTTCTGGATACACATCAGTTTTTAAGGTGTCTTGCTTTACGCTGAAGTATGCGTTTCGTACTTGATTGTGAATACTTCTTTCAATGATTAAATCTTGATGCTCTTTTGATAATTGAAATTTTTTAAAGTTTAACACACTATAATCAACAGACTCGTGCTCGTTTATTACAATGTTATATGTATCTCGATCAGCTCCTAATACCTGTACAAGCGCATCTGGCTTGCTATAATTATCTTTTAGCTGAAAGTAAAAAACACCATAGGCATTTGTTTTAACAATATCTTGAAACACCTCATCGCTGAGTATTGAGAGCACTACATCTTTGCCTACTTCAGGTTTACCGGTTAATTTATTTAAAACTTTACCTTTAATCATTTCTCCAACGAATTCTGGCAAATAAATAGATTCTCCGATGGTTTTTACTTCGCTAACATTTGTTGTGTTTTGAGTTGATGAGCCTAAAGAGTATTGGTTTGTTTTGCTAGTTAAATCATCTTTTTTACGAACGCTCACTGAATAATTCCCAAAACCATTACCA
>CALGIH010000014.1 GCA_937916035.1 uncultured Lacinutrix sp. | reverse complement strand
TGCCTGACATGCCTATTTATAAAAAGGCACTAGAAATATTTTCGTTATCTCGAAAAATATCTACCTATTTAAGTTACGATTTAAGTCATTTACTTGAAAATGGAAAAGAAGATGGAGATATCTACTTTTCAGGAGATATTGTACAACAATCTGAATCGTTAGTCCCAGAAATTATTAAAGCTGAAGCTGAAATGTATTCAGAAAACAGACACAAACATGCTGATACAGTAAGACGTTTAACCAATTTATTATATAAAAATTGTTTGCGCCTAGAGCAATCTAATAGTAATGGTAAAGATTTTATTCCAATTCTTAGGAAGGAGTTGAAAAAATTCAGAAAGCTCCAACGTAATTGGATGTTAACGCTTTAGAAGGAACCCTTTATTTGCTTATTATCACTTGTATTTCTTACCATGTTTAATCACAATATCAACATTTTGCAGTAAACTAATATGTCTTAACACATCGCCTTTTACTGCAATAATATCAGCATATTTTCCTTCGGTAACGGTTCCTACCTCATCTGCAACTCCCATCCACAGTGATGGCCAATACGTTGCAGCTCTAATCGCATACATCGGATCGATACCAAATTCATTAACCCAGACATCTAATTCATTCCATGTTGATTGGCTATGAAATTTCAAAGGGATTCCACTGTCAGTACCAATCATTAAGACAACACCAGCCTCCATAAGCTGCTTTATCTTAGTTTCTAATGTAGGCTTTCTAACAGGTGTTAATTGAAAATAAGGTAACCGATCTTTATGTTTAAAACTGTTCTTAATATCAGCAACAATGGTATCATTCAATCCTCTATGCCAAGAATCATTATCTAAGTGTTCACCATTATCTCTTACATATTCATAATTATATAAACCTTCAACCGTTGGACACCAAAACAAAGGTCCTAAATTCATTTGAGCAGTACGTTCCTTTATCGCTTCCATAACATCATCTGGATATCGAGGAGCAGACGACAAACCAGTATGCTCAATACAATCAGCTCCTGCTGCTAACGCCAGTCTAATTTCCTGTGGCCTGTGACCATGTGCTACTACTTTTAGATTATATTTATGTGCTGTATCAACCACAGCTTGAAGTTCTTCTTTGGTCATTTGATCTTGATCAATCAATTTTATACAATCAACGCCTGCGTCTGCCAATGTTTTAATTTTCTTTTGAGCATCAGCAACGCCATTAATTCCCCAACGAAACGCCTCAGTTCCAGGATATGGTTTCTTTTGTATAAATGGTCCAGAAACATACAATGTAGCTCCAGGAATTTCGCCTTTATTGATGCGATCTCTAACTGAAATACTTTCTTTTAAGGGACCTCCTAAATCCCTAGCACTCGTAACGCCAGCCATTAACAATTGTTCGGCTGAAGCAGGCATAATAACATCTTCTAACAAAGGTAAATAGGTTTTATCCCAATAGTCATAATCTGCATGTCCATTAATCATGGTGTGAACGTGCATATCCCAAAGTCCTGGAAGTACTGTCATACCTTCGGTCGAAATGACTTCAGCATTCTTTGGAATCATTAATGTTTCGATAGTCCCTACAGCTTTGATTTTTTCACCTTCAATAATAATTACACTATTTTTAATTGGTGTAGAACCATAGCCATCAATTAAAGTGCCTCCAACTAAGGCTTTTATATTGTTTTGCTGTGCAAAAGACATTGTACAAATAAGCAGTGCTAGATAGAAATATTTCATTTTATATATAAGATGGTTAGTTTGTCATTAAAGATATACTAAATCTATTAAAAATAAAAATTTCGACTTAACTTGGGTTAGTCTATACTCACAATTTGAGAATTATACATAAACGATTCTTGCAAACGTTCATATCTCTGATGCATGCTTTCTGCTAGGATTACATATTGACATTTATGCAAACTCTCAGTGACTCGTAAAACATCATTGTGATAATTGTTGCGAATTAAAAACTCGGCATCTTCTATTGCAAATATTTGTAATTGACCCAAATGCAAGCTATTCATGAAGTATAGTTTATTTAAGCGCTTTGGAGTAACTATAATAATATCTACACCATAATATATTTCTTCACGTTGCTTATCAAAATCATATTCTTCGTATGCGCAATATATTCTTAAATCTGTGGGCTTCGTAAACACTTCAAACTGTTCCATTAAATCTAAAGCTGCTTGCTTATCTTTTACCATAACAAGAGCGCGCGGCGAATCATCAAAAGCCTCTGCTTTTAGTTTATGCACAATTGCTAGAATTAAAGCTGTTGTTTTACCAGATTCTTTTGGAGCAATACCATACAAATTCGCTCCACTTTTCAGCTTTGGCAAGATTTCTTTTTGAAATGGTAAGGGTTTATCAAATGCTAGTTTTTCTAATGATTCTTTTAATAATGGATTTAGTTTTTTAAAGGACATATTTTGATGTTGAATTATTAAATGAGATCCCAAAACAATTTTAGGATAAGCGGTTCACGCAATTTTTCTGAAAAAAATTAGTTCACTGCTTACATATTTCTTCGATACTGTCCTCCTACTTCGAATAATGCATTTGTAATTTGACCAAGTGAACATTGTTTGCAAACTTCCATCAAGGCTTCAAAAATATTCTCGTTATGAATGGCTCTGACTTGAAGGTCTTTTAATAAGGATTCTGTATCGTTTGCATTATGAAGATTCTCTAAAGTTTTTATTTGAAATTGCTTCTCTTCTTCAGTTGCTCTAATCACCTCAGCTGGCAAAACAGTTGGTGAACCCTTGGAGCTTAAGAATGTATTTACACCAATGATTGGAAATTCACCATTATGTTTTAAAGTTTCATAATACAAACTCTCTTCTTGAATTTTACTACGCTGATACATTGTTTCCATCGCACCAAGAACACCTCCACGCTCAGTAATTCTATCGAATTCTAAAAGCACAGCTTCTTCTACTAAATCTGTTAATTCTTCTATAATGAAAGATCCTTGAATTGGGTTTTCGTTTTTCGCTAATCCTAACTCTTTATTAATAATTAATTGAATTGCCATAGCACGACGAACAGATTCTTCTGTAGGTGTTGTTATGGCTTCATCATAAGCATTTGTATGTAACGAGTTACAATTATCATAAATCGCATAAAGTGCTTGAAGCGTTGTACGAATATCATTAAAGTCAATTTCCTGAGCGTGTAAACTACGTCCAGAAGTTTGAATATGATATTTCAACATTTGTGCTCTAGCATTAGCACCATATTTATGTTTCATCGCTTTAGCCCAAATTTTACGAGACACACGACCAATAACAGCATATTCTGGATCGATACCATTAGAGAAGAAAAACGATAAGTTTGGGCCAAACTTATTAATGTCCATTCCTCTCGATAAATAGTACTCTACATACGTGAAGCCATTTGACAAAGTCAACGCCAACTGCGTAATAGGATTTGCTCCAGCTTCAGCAATATGATATCCAGAAATAGATACCGAATAGAAGTTACGTACATTATTTTCAATGAAATATTCTTGTACATCTCCCATCAATCGCAATGCAAATTCTGTAGAGAAAATACAGGTGTTTTGCGCTTGATCTTCTTTTAAAATATCCGCCTGAACAGTTCCTCTTACTTGAGCAATGGTTTTGATTTTAATATCTTGATAAATATCATTCGGAAGAACTTGATCTCCAGTAATACCTAAT
>CALGIH010000013.1 GCA_937916035.1 uncultured Lacinutrix sp. | reverse complement strand
AGTTCATTTGTTTTTAAGCCTCCAATAGATTTGTGAGGAATTTTAGACAACTTTCTTAACACAACTTGTTTTTTAGAAAAATAATAGGACGCGAAAGCTATAACACCAAATACTATTATAATTATTGGAATGATAAACAGTGCTTCGTTTGCAACTATTAGTGTCATAAATTTTGATTTAGCATGTTTAATACTAGTGTAGTATTCTTATTTAATGTTACACTAAAAACTAAGAATCTCGTTTAACCAATGCATAATAATCGCCTTCTAAAGGCAAATACCCTTGATCATATACAAAGTAATATACAGCTCCAGCTTTAGTGGTATAAATACTTGTGAAATAATTGAAATCAAATCCCTTTTCAATGAGTTTCGCTCGAGAAGTTTTTGTTTTTTGGTCTGGATTGAGACCTTCAAGAATTCTATAATTTTTACGCAATCTGTTATTCGTATTGCGTATTAAATTCTTGCTGTCTTTATTGACACTGTTATTATAAGAATTTCTACAAGCATCACTACAGAATTTCTTATCTATACGACCAACTATTTTATCGCCACATTCAGGACATTTTTTTTGCATAATCTTTAATGTTTAATTCATACCAAGAGGCCCTTGTGCCATCACAATCAAAATCTTCAATATAGTTTAGTCCTATTTTCCGAAGCACTTTATTTGAGCCTATATTACCTATTAGAGCAATCCCAGTAATGGTTTCATACTGTTTCACTTTAAATCCATAATCTAAAGCAACCAAAGCAGATTCTGTTGCATAGCCTTTTCCCCAACAACGAGGTATAAAACGATAACCAATATCATAAAAATCTTGTTTTCCGTTTAAGGATTCCTTTTCTCCTATATTCAGTTTTAATCCAGACCAACCAATAAAATAACCTGAAGATTTCTCAATGGCTGCCCATCGTCCTATGCCTCGATCTTTATATTGATCTCTAATATATTGAATGGCTTTTTCGGCATCTTCTCTAGATTTCACAGGCTTGTTCCCTAAATACTTATGTACTTCTGGGTTGGAATCTAACTCAAACATGCCTTCAATATCTGTTGGCACTAATTCTCTAAGAATAAGACGTTCTGTTTCTGCGAATATGTTCATAGTTAATTTATCATTTTTGATGCTAGTTCTTTGAATAATTTATAAGCTACCATAGCTGTCATATTATTTATATCTCTTTTCGGATTTAACTCAACAATGTCTGCTCCAACAATTGGCACTTTTATACTTTGGATAATATTTATTAATTGTCGTGAAGTCATTCCTCCAGGTTCATGATGCGAAATTCCTGGAGCAAAAGCAGGATCAAGTACATCAATATCTAATGAAATATACAATGGAGCTTCTAGTGAATTTATAAAATCCATATTAAAATCTTTCATTTCAATCACTTTAACTCCAAAACGATTGGCTTGTTCTTTTTGATGCGTATTAAACGTTCGGATTCCAACTTGAGTAAGCGAATTCAATGCTCCTTTTTCCATCAACCTTGCAAATGGCGAAGCGTGGGAGTACGGATTCTTTTCAAAATCATCATACAAGTCTGCGTGTGCATCCAAATGCAATACATTTAATTTTGAATAGGTTTCAGAAAATGCTTCAATAACAGGAAATGAAATGGAGTGATCACCTCCTAAACTAATTAACTTACTTTCATCTTCTAATTCTTTACTTATCGTTTCTTTAATTTTTTTATAAGCAAACGTAGCATCGATTTCAGAGAATTCAATATCACCACAATCTTTGTAGTTTACGCCTTCAATAATCTCTTTTCCATGTTCACAATACTTATTAGCAGAACCTTCTTCATCCATTAATCGAATGAGTTTTGGCGCTAAAGCTGAACCTCTTAGATAAGAAGAGTTCGCGTCGTATGGGATTCCTATTAGTTTAAGCATGTTGTTTTGTATATATTATATTATTAGGAAAGCCTTTATCTTTTCTATGAGCTTCTAAATTAAAATCAAATTTTTCAAGTAACCTTTTTGAATTGTCATTATGCTTACTGGTAAAAGCCTCAACAGAATCCAATTGCAATTTAGAAAAACCAAATTTTAAAACTACCTCCATGGCTTCACTCATAAACCCTTTTTTATGATAATCAGGATGCAAGTCATAGCCAATTTCAGCAATGGTTTTATCGTCGTTGTAATTCCATAAACAAATAGTTCCAATCAGTTTTGGACTTTCAAATGTTGAAATTGCCCAAAAACATAAACTGTTGTTTTTAATTGCTTCTAGTCTGTCAGAAATAAAAGTTTTCATCTCTAATTTATCTTCAATTTGGTCTCGTTTGATATGTTTTAAAACTTCTGGATGAAACCTAGTTTCAAATAAATCTTTATAATCTTCTACTAACATATTTCGCAGCAAAAGCCGATTAGTTTTTAGTTCAGGTTGCACTATTTTAATATTTACTTGTTTTTTAATCAAACGACTATACGTTTATGAAAATCCTATCTCATCAACAAATATAACGTTTTATTCATTTACAAACGACTACAAGCATTTACAAACGAGTTTAAATG
>CALGIH010000012.1 GCA_937916035.1 uncultured Lacinutrix sp. | reverse complement strand
TATAACCTAAACCATAAATTTTATTGATTTATTAAATTGTTATGATACTTTTTTATTAAAATTCTCATTTACTTTTTTACTTTTGCAAACACAAAAATTAATAAGATGAAAAATATTGTAATCGTAATAATCGCAGTTTTAACTTTTGCGTCTTGTCAACAATCACAAAAAATTGGATTTGTTGATAATTCAAAATTGATAAATGAATATCAAGAAAAGATTGATGTTCAAGAGAAGTTACAAGCTAAAATTAAAATTTATGAACAAAGAAGAGATAGTGTAAGACAAGCTTTTCAGATAGAAATTAATGCAGCGGAATTGAAATCTCGTAAAATGTCTCAAGAGAATTTGCAAAAGTTATCGCAAGAATTGCAGCAAAAAGATCAAATGATGACTCAACGTGATCAATTTGAGCAACAACAAATCGCTCAAGAAAGTCAAGCACAAAACGATTCGTTAATCAAAAAAGTAAAGAATTTTGTAAGAGATTACGGAACCAAAAATGGTTACAACTTTATTTTAGGAAGTAATGAAGCAGGAAGTGTGATGTATGGAAATGCGGATAGTGAATTAACACAAACTATTTTAGATGCTTTAAATACAGCATATAAGAAAGACTAATTAGGTATTGAAACTATTTTAAAGCGCTAGACGAAAGTCTGGCGTTTTTTAGTTAGCATAAAATGTAAATGCTCTAGGAACTATCTTTAAACGAATGCCTCCTGTTCCAATCAACTCGCCGTCTGCTTGGATAAAGGGTTTAACTTTAGAAGCAATAATAATAGATAATTCGCTTACTTTATAATTTTCAACCTTTGAATGGTCAACAATTTTTCCATTAAAAAGGTTAGAGAGATTTTTAAGAATATCAAACTTACTTAAATCCTTAGCAATGCTAACATCAAACAAGCCATCATTGGGATTTGGATCTTTAGTTAATTGCATTCCTCCCCCAGAATATTTACACAAACCAGCTAAAACCATGAGCGATTTAGTTTTAATTTCTGTTTCATTCAATGTAATAGTAGAGCTGAAATTTTTAAATGAAAACAACCCAGCAATTGCTCCAATTAAGTAAGCTATAGCACCAAGGTTTTTATACTTGCCAACTTTGCTCACAACAAAACCATCAAAACCAACTCCAGCTAGATTATTAAAATAAATGGGTTCCTGTTTTTGATCTATAAATTCTATTTTACCTAAATCTTGCTGCCTTAAAACACCTCTCTTAATTATAGAAATAGCTTTTTCATTATTAATAGGAATGTTGTAAGTTTTAATCCAATCATTACCAGTTCCAATAGGTACGACGCCTATTTGTATGTCTGATGAATTGACAGAATTCTGTCGTTGAATACCATTTATAATATTATGAAGCGTTCCATCCCCTCCAACACTAATTATATTTTTAAATCCTTGTTTAACAGCGCTTTGAACCAATAAAACACTATGTTTTTCGTGCTCAGTAAAAGCATAATCAAAATCGAAATCTTCAGCATTTAATAGGGCTTTTATTCTTGGCCATTTTCGTTTACTAGAACCATTTCCAGAAGTTGGATTAATAATAACAAACCAACGGTTTGAGTTTGACATTTAAGCAGATTTTTTATGAAGAAGACGTGTAAGTTTTATAGATAAATCAGTAAGAATAATTTTAGAATTTCCGTTGCGCTCAATATGATAAATAGCGTCCTGAATTTCGTCACTTATTTCCATAACATTGTTTTCATGAACAAAAGGCGCAAATTTCTCTAAGGCAAAAGATTCAGATTTTGGCTCTATAAACACAAGTTCATTTGCACTGTAATTTAGCAGCATTGCCTGACGAAAAAAGTCTAAACAAAATGATAAGAATTGTTTCTGTGTTTCTCGCCCCGTTTTTGCAATTTCTTCACTCCATGAAATTAAATCATGAATGGCAGCTTTATTGCCTTTAGCTTTAAAAGCACTTCTAATCCAAAAGATAAACCATTCTTCAAACTGAGTATCTTCACTATCATGATACACTAAATCACATGCTTTATTGTAATTACCGTTGGCTTGATGCGCAATTTTTGTAGCATCAGCATCGGGAATTTGATAGTTTTTAATCAAGGCCTTTTTAATGACCTCCTCAGCCAAAGGAGGGAAATGTAATAATTGACACCTTGATTTTATGGTTGATATAATTTGTTCTTCATCTTCAGCAATTAGAATAAAAACCGTTTTGTTTGGAGGCTCTTCAATTAGCTTTAATAATTTATTGGCACAAGCGGTATTCATTTTTTCAACCATCCAAATAATCATCACCTTATAACCACCTTCAAACGCTTTTAATGCTAAAGATTTTGAAATGTCTTGCGCTTCATCAACACCAATTTGACCTTGTTTATTATCAATTCCAAGTTGTTTATACCAATCAAATAAATTGCCATAAGGCTGCTCTTTGAGCATGTTTCGCCAATCTTCTAGAAACATTTTTGAAACAGGATGACTTTTTATTTTTTCAGTTCCAGCGACAGGATAGGCAAAATGCAAATCGGGATGGGAAAGATTGTTGAATTTTAAATGACAGGCAGTTTCATTGGCCTTATTATTCCCACAGATAATATGTTGTGCATAGGCAATTGCCATTGGTAATGTTCCTGAACCCTCAGAACCAACAAATAATTGAGCATGTGGTATACGACCATTATTAGCGCTCTGAATGAGATGGCTTTTTATATGTTCTTGCCCTAAAACGTCTGTGAATAGCATAAAACAAACGTACTTATTTTTTCGCCCAAAAAAAACGATATGAGTTAAAAAGAATCAAAAAGGAAGTTGTCTGATTTTTTGAAAGTAAAAATTTATATTTGTCAACTAAATTTATCTTTATGTATACATTAAATGATTTTAATTTTAAAAATAAGAAGGCCTTAATTCGTGTTGATTTTAATGTGCCAATAAATGATGCGTTCGAGGTTACAGATGCAACTAGAATAAACTCAGGAAAACCAACCATAATTAAAATTTTGGAAGATGGTGGCAGTTGTATTTTAATGTCGCATTTAGGTAGACCAAAAGGCAAGCAAGAAGAGTTTTCATTAAAACATATTGTGAATACAGTTGAAGATGTTTTAGGTGTTGAAGTTTTATTTGTGAATGATTGTATTGGAGTTGAAGCTGAAAAGGCAGCTAAAAATTTACAGTCAGGACAAATCTTACTTTTAGAAAATCTTCGTTTTCATAAAGAAGAAGAGCAAGGCGATAAAGCCTTTGCTAAAAGTCTTTCTCAGTTAGGAGACATTTACGTAAATGATGCTTTTGGTACAGCGCATCGTGCGCATGCTTCGACTACAATAATTGCTCAATTTTTTGAAGGCAGAAAATGCTTCGGAAAATTATTAGCAAAAGAAATAGAAAGCATTGATAAAGTTATGCAAACAGGTGAAAAACCTGTAACAGCAATACTTGGAGGCGCAAAAGTATCATCAAAAATCACGATTATAGATAATATTCTTGATAAAATAGACCATTTAATAATTGGAGGCGGTATGACCTTTACATTTATTAAAGCTCAAGGAGGAAGCATTGGCAACTCATTAGTTGAAGACGATAAATTAGAATTAGCAGGTGAAATTTTAAAGAAAGCGGATGCCAAAAATGTAAAAATTCATCTTCCTGTAGATGCTGTAATTGCCGATGCATTTAGCAATGATGCAAACATAAAAATATGCAAGATTAATGAAATTACTGATGGTTGGATGGGATTGGATATTGGACCAAATACTGAGGTGTTATTTGCAGATATAGTCTCTATTTCAAAGACCATTTTATGGAATGGACCTTTAGGTGTATTTGAAATGCCAAATTTCGCTAATGGCACCATTTCATTAGGTCATGCGATTGCAAAGGTGACAGAAAAAGGAGCTTTTTCTTTAGTTGGAGGAGGAGATTCTGTAGCAGCAGTTAAGCAGTTTGGGTTTGAAGACAAAGTGAGCTACGTTAGTACAGGAGGAGGAGCAATGCTTGAAAGTTTAGAAGGCAAAACTTTACCAGGAATAGCTGCTATCTTAAATTAACTTAGTGGATTAAATTTTCAATTCTAACTAAAAAACACGATTTTAGCGTCCAATCCGTTTTATAAAACCAATAATGACAACAATGACTTTACGATTATTTCTTATTGCTTTTTTGGTTTCAACAACATTTGGTTTTGCTCAAACTAACGATTCCACACGTATTAAAAGCACTACAATTAAAGACACCATAATTGATGGTCAATCAAAACTAAAAAAAGTAGTCCTACCAGTTATAGATTCACTTTCTCAAAGAACTTTAGAAGATCACCAACTTGCATCTGAAATTGATGAAAAATGGCTAGAAGAATTATACAGCACATCGCTTTATGACACTATTTATAATAGTATTAGAGAGATGAAGTATGATTCTATTTATTATCCAGAATTACCTACAGACACTTTAAAAAAACGCCTCATAGAGCTTAACGCCAGAACACCTTTTAATATTGAGTACAATACCTCGTTGGAAAGTGTTATAAAAAACTATTTAAAAAACAGAAAAAATCATTTGGAGCGATTAATGGCTTTAAGCGAATATTATTTCCCAATGTTTGAGAGAGAATTGGATAATCATGATATTCCACTTGAGGTTAAATATCTCGCTATTGTAGAATCTGCGTTAAAACCAAGAGCGAAGTCACGAGTTGGTGCAACAGGATTATGGCAATTTATGTTTGCAACGGGAAAACAATTTGGCTTAAACGTGAGTAGTTATGTCGATGAACGCAGTGACCCTATAAAATCTACAGAAGCGGCAAGTAAGTATTTGGCAAGTTTATATAGAATATTTGGCGACTGGGATTTAGCACTTTCAGCATATAATTCTGGGCCAGGAAATGTTTCAAAAGCAATCAGAAGATCTGGAGGTTACCAAAATTATTGGAATATAAGAGCTAATTTACCACGTGAAACAGCAGGTTATTTACCAGCTTTTTTGGCAACTATGTACATTTTTGAATACGCTAAAGAGCATGGACTTAATCCGCAAAAGCCTGAAGTAACATACATTGAAACTGATACAGTAAGGGTCAAAGAAATGATTACTTTAGATCAAGTTTCTGAGCTTTTAGAAGTGCCAATGGAAGAGTTGCAATTTTTGAACCCTTCCTATAAATTGGATATTATTCCACACATTAAAGGTGAAAACTATACGCTAAGGTTACCAAGAGAAAAAATTGGGCTTTTTGTTACTAACGAAGACAGTATCTATAAATATGTAAGAGCAGAATTTGCCAAACGCGAAAAACCACTACCTCAGTTTTCTGATAATGATACTAAAGTATCCTATCGTGTTAGGTCAGGTGATTATTTAGGTAAAATTGCCAGACAGTATGGAGTGAGAGTAAGCCAAATTAAGCAATGGAATGGCTTAAGAAGCAACAATATTAGTATCGGAAAAAGACTTACAATTTACCCAAGAAATCCAGGCTCTCAATCAAGTGCTTCAACACAGAAAAAGGCATCATCAATAACCAAAATAGACCCAAACGCTAAAACCTATAAAGTTAAAAAAGGAGATTCACTTTGGAGCATATCACAAAAATTTCCTGGAGTTTCAGTTCAAAACATTAAGGATTGGAATAATATAAATAGCTCAAAATTAAAGATTGGTATGACTCTTGTGGTTTCAAAGAAATAATCGACTAAAAAACAAATAAATGAAACAAATTTTAGTTTTAGCAATTAGTATTTTCACTCTTATTAGTTGTGAATCAAACAATACTATTTCACTTTCATCATCTTCAGGAAACATCAACAACCTCTCAGTTGTAGTTGATAATGATCTTTGGGAAGGAAGTGTAGGAGAAAGCATCAGAAATGTAATTGGCGCACCTCTTTACGGATTACCTCAAGACGAGCCATTATTTACAATGCGTCAAATGCCAACTGCAGTATTTTCAGATTTTGCAAGAAGAAACAGAACGGTTTTAAAAATAGAAAAAGGCAAAGAAGCTGACACCAAGTTCTATGAAGATCCATATGCAAAACCACAAAAAATGGTTGTGATTAGTGGTCAAACAAATCAGGAAATCATTCAGCAAATTGAAACAAATGCTAGTAAAATAATTTCAATCTTTAAATCGGAAGAAATTAAAGAGAAACAACGACGTTTTTCGAAATCACTTAATAAAGACAACAATATTGAAAACGGTTTGGGGTTGACATTAAAATTTCCATCTGCATATCGCGTTGCCAAAGAAGACAACAACTTTTATTGGCTAAGACGTGATATTAAAACCGGAACAATGAATTTCTTAATATATGAAGTTCCTTTAGAAAAAATTAGTGATACTGACCAAGCCATTAATGATGTTATAAAAATAAGAGATTCTATAGGCAAGTTGTATATCCCAGGACCACTTGAAGGTAGTTACATGATTACCGAAGAAGCCTACACACCATTTTTAAGCAACACGATTATAGACAACAAGCCAACTTTTGAAACTAGAAGTACTTGGGAGGTAAAAGAGGCCTATATGGCTGGGCCATTTTTAAACTACGCTATTAAAGATGAAATTAATAAACGCTATATCATTTTTGAAGGGTTTGCTTTTGCACCTTCAGTAGGAAAAAGAGATTATATGTTTGAGCTTGAAGCCATCGCAAAATCACTCAAAATAAAGTAATAAAAAAGTCATCTTGTTAACAAGATGGCTTTTTTAATATGTGTCTTAAAATAAAAGTTATTCGCTTTTATCTTTAGGCACTGTATCTTCTTTGCTAGCGTCTTTAAATTCTTTAATTCCACTACCAAGACCTCTCATTAATTCAGGGATTTTCTTTCCACCGAATAATAATAAAACTACCACTACAATTAATATAATTTGTGGTGCTCCAATTGCTAAGGGTAACATATATAG
>CALGIH010000011.1 GCA_937916035.1 uncultured Lacinutrix sp. | reverse complement strand
GAGGCTGAAATTAGCAATATGTTGTACAAGGAAATAAATGGAATAAGAGCAGGAATAATTGAAGATAAACACAATTGGTTAGTCCCTGTTTATTAAATATTTTAAATCATTAAATTAAATATATAGTTATGCGAAAAATTAACTGGAGTGATATACCTATTGAACAGGTAAATTCAAAAATGAAAAGACAATTTATTCATGGAGAAAAAGTGATGATTGCTAAGATGGAGTTTGAAGATGGGTTCACTGTACCATGGCATTCCCACGACAATGAACAAATAACCGAAGTGCAGGAAGGCGTGCTTCGGTTTTGGTTTGATGATGATGAAGATAATTTTATGGATATATTGCCTGGCGAGGCAATTATTATTCCTGGTAATCGCAGACACAAAGCTTTAATGGTTGGCAAAGTTATAGAAACGGACACTTTCGCACCACCTCGTCAAGATTGGATTGATGGGTCAGATAATTATTTGAGAAAGTAGCTGATGAAAATAAATACAGAAATTTAAAATTTAAAAATGGATTTAGGAATTCAAAACAGGGTTGCATTAATACTAGCATCAAGTAAAGGCTTGGGTAAAGCTGTTGCAATTGAATTGGCAAAAGAAGGTGCAAGAGTTATTATATGTGGCACTGATGCAGCAGCATTGGCAACAACTAAAGCTGATATTGAAGCCATTGCGCCAAATAATGTAGTTTCGTTTATTTGCGATATTACTGATGAAGGCCAGCGTAAAAACCTTGTGGAGCAAAGCATAAAAGCTTTTGGTAATATTGAAATTTTAGTAACAAACACCGGCGGTCCTGCAACTGGTCCATTTGAACAATTTAATTTAGAGGATTGGAAACACCTCTATAATTTATTGTTCTTAAGCGCTGTTGATATTATTCAACAAGTGTTGCCGAATATGAAGAAAAAAGGTTTCGGACGTATTTTAACCATAACTTCTGTTGCCGTTAAACAACCTGCCGATAACCTAATCTCATCAAATGCTGTGCGAACAAGCTTATTAGGTCTGGTAAAAAGCTTGTCTAACGAAGTAGCTGTTCATGGCATTACGGTAAATAATTTATTGCCAGGATACACGAATACTAACCGGCTAGAAAATCTTATTCATAAAAACCCAAAAGTAAACGAGGTAAAAGAGACCATCCCAATGAAACGGTTTGGAACACCACAAGAGTTTGCTGCAGCAGCAACATTCTTAGTAAGTGATCGGGCAAGTTATATTACAGGACAGTCATTAGCTGTTGATGGAGGATGGATTAAGGGGAATTAAATTTCCTTATTAGTTTTTCATATAACAAACATACTCTATTGTGTACGTCTTCAAACTAATTTGAACTTTTTGATAGAGAGTATTCATTAAAAATCAATATGTCTATGTTTAATCGTTT
>CALGIH010000010.1 GCA_937916035.1 uncultured Lacinutrix sp. | reverse complement strand
CTTTTTGAAGGTTTAGACAATAATGTATCTTCTTACGAAGAATATAAACCGCCACTCGTCATAAGGCAACTCTACAAGATTGACGAGACCTATTTAATTTGATTTTTAAACAATAGACTATGTTATCCTATAACTATGATGTTATAAGGGTAATTTGCTGTATTCGGTGTTTTCCTAACGCCAATGTCTAACTGTTTAATAATCAAAACTAATGCTAAATAAAAGCATCAAATTTTTAATAGAAAATAAGCTGGTAGCAGTTTTACTACTCGTTCTTTTTATAGGATGGGGAACTGTGAACGCGCCTTTTAATTGGGATACAGGATTTTTACCGAGCAACCCTGTAGCTGTAGATGCGATTCCAGATATTGGAGAAAACCAACAAATTGTCTTTACAAAATGGGATGGTCGTTCACCACAAGATATTGAAGATCAAATCACCTATCCTTTAACCACTTCTTTACTTGGTATTCCAGGCGTAAAAACCATTCGTAGTTCCTCTATGTTTGGCTTTTCCAGCATCTATATCATTTTTGAAGAAGACATTGAGTTCTATTGGAGTAGAAGTCGCATTCTCGAAAAGCTAAATTCATTACCAAGCGGCTTATTGCCTGAAGGAGTTAATCCAGCTTTGGGTCCAGATGCAACAGGTTTAGGACAAATATTTTGGTACACTCTAGAAGGTCGTGATGAAAACGGAAACGTTACTGGTGGTTGGGATTTGCAAGAGCTACGTAGCATTCAAGATTACTATGTAAAATATGCTTTATCATCGGCAAGTGGTGTGTCTGAAGTAGCCTCTATAGGTGGATACGTTCAGGAATATCAAGTAGATGTCAATCCAGAATTGATGCGTCAATATAATATTGGTTTAAACCAAGTTGTAAAGGCAGTTAAAGAAAGTAATAGAGACATTGGCGCACAAACCTTAGAGATTAACCAAGCAGAATATTTAGTACGTGGTTTAGGTTATGTAAAGTCCATTTCAGATTTAGAAAATGCCGTAGTCACTTCTGAAGATTTTACGTCAATCAAAATAAAAGATATAGGAAAAGTCTCATTAGGTCCTGCGACTCGAAGAGGTATATTAGACAAAGAAGGTGCTGAAGTTGTTGGTGCAGTGGTTGTAGCAAGATATGGAGCTAATCCGATGGAAGTCATTAATAACGTTAAAGAAAAGATAAACGAATTAAGTGCAGGATTACCTTCAAAAGTGTTGAGTGATGGAAGAACCTCTCAAGTGACTATAGTTCCTTTTTATGACAGAGCCGAACTCATTCAAGAAACATTAGGCACCTTAAATGAAGCACTAACTTTAGAAATATTAATAACCATTCTGGTCATTATCATTATGGTATTTAACCTTCGAGCTTCGGTATTAATTTCTGGATTATTACCTGTTGCCGTATTAATGGTTTTCATTGCAATGAAGCTGTTTGGTGTAGATGCAAATATTGTGGCCTTGTCTGGAATTGCTATTGCCATTGGTACAATGGTCGATGTAGGTGTCATACTTTCTGAAAACATTATTAGGCATCTCGATGAAGATGATAATAAGCTACCAATTAACACGGTAGTTTATAATGCTACTACTGAAGTGTCTGGCGCCATTGTTACAGCGGTAATGACAACAATTATTAGTTTCATTCCAGTCTTTACAATGATTGGAGCAGAAGGGAAGTTATTCAGACCATTAGCATTTACAAAAACCTTTGCTTTAACGGCATCTTTAATTGTTGCCTTATTCTTAATACCACCATTTGCAGCCTATTTATTTAGAAAGAAAAGCATTAAAAAAAGCTTTAATTATGTTTTAAATGGTGTTTTAATAGGATTAGGTGTAGCAGCTATTTTATATGGCTATTGGTTAGGATTAATCTTGATAGCTTTTGGAGTTGTAGGCCTATTGAAACTTCAAGAAAAAATAATTGAAAAACAAGCAAACCTTATTAATATTGTCACTTCTGCGTCAGCAATTGTACTTCTGCTGGCTGAATATTGGAGACCTTTAGGAGTAGATAAAAGTATTTTTTGGAATCTTATTTTTGTAAGTATTATTTGCTTCAGTTTATTAGGTGTCTTTACCCTATTTAGGCACTATTACACACGGCTTTTAAGATGGTGTTTGGAGAATAAGCTGTTGTTCTTATCGGTACCAACTATAATTGTTATTTGTGGTTTTTTAATAATGAAGAATACTGGAAAAGAGTTTATGCCGTCATTAAATGAAGGCTCATTTCTATTGATGCCAACCTCAATGCCACATTCTGGTGTTGAAGAAAATAAGCGTGTTTTACAGCAATTAGATATGGCAGTAGCCAGTATTCCAGAAATTGAAACTGTAGTTGGTAAAGCAGGCAGAACAGAATCTGCTTTAGATCCTGCACCTTTATCAATGTACGAGAATATGATTCAGTATAAATCTGAATATATGCTAAATGAAAAAGGAGAACGACAACGCTACAAAGTGAATGATGAAGGTGAGTTTGTATTAAAAAACGGAATGTCATTGCGAGCGGAACAAAGTGAAGCGTGGCAATCTCTCAATGCAAAAGAACAACTCATTCCAGACAACGAGGGTGAATTCTACCGTAATTGGCGACCAGAGATAAAATCACCTGATGATATTTGGAACGAAATTATAAAAGTCACCAAATTGCCAGGAGTAACTTCTGCACCCAAATTGCAACCCATTGAAACCCGACTGGTAATGCTACAAACAGGAATGAGAGCACCAATGGGTATAAAGGTAAAAGGACAAGATTTAAAACAGATAGAAGCGTTTGGAGTACAATTAGAAAACATATTAAAACAAGCTGAAGGAGTCAAAGAAGAAGCCGTTTTTGCAGATCGTATTGTCGGGAAACCTTATTTGTTAATTGATATTGACAGAGAGAAAATTGCACGTTATGGTATTTCTATTGAAGATGTGCAAAACGTGCTTAAAGTTGCTGTAGGCGGAATGGTATTAACCCAAACGGTAGAAGGAAGGGAACGTTATGGGATACGTGTGCGTTATCCAAGAGAATTACGAGCAAATCCAACGGATTTAGAACAGATATATGTTCCTGTTGAGAAAGGTGCACCTGTGCCTTTAAAAGAGTTGGCAACCATTCGTTATGAACAAGGACCACAAGTCATTAAAAGTGAAGACACCTTTTTAGTGGGTTATGTATTATTCGATAAACTAGATGGTTTTGCGGAAGTAAATGTTGTTGAAAATGCACAAGCCTTAATTCAACAAAAAATTGATTCTGGCGAATTAGTGGTTCCAAAAGGGATTAATTACAAATTCACTGGGACTTATGAAAATCAGTTAAGAGCGGAAAAAACCTTATCTGTTGTAGTGCCATTAGCATTACTTGTTATTTTCTTAATCCTTTACTTTCAATTCCGTTCAGTGACAACGTCCTTAATGGTCTTTACAGGTATTGCAGTGGCCTTTGCAGGCGGTTTTATTATGATTTGGCTTTATGGTCAAGATTGGTTTTTAAACTTCAATTTCTTTGGGGAAAACCTGCGAGACTTATTCCAAATGCACACCATTAATTTAAGTGTAGCTGTTTGGGTTGGTTTCATTGCCTTATTTGGTATTGCAACTGATGATGGTGTCGTAATGGCAACCTATTTAACTCAAACTTTTGACAGAAATACACCAGAAACTAAAAAGGAAATAAGAGCATCGATAGTCGAAGCAGGCGAAAAACGAATCAGACCTTGTTTGATGACAACTGCCACAACCATTTTAGCATTGTTACCAGTTTTAACATCAACAGGAAGAGGAAGCGATATAATGATTCCTATGGCTATTCCAAGTTTTGGAGGCATGCTTATCGCATTAATAACCTTATTTGTTGTTCCTGTTCTATATAGTTGGAAACAAGAACTACAACTTAAAAAAGTAACGAAATGAAACATATTAAATTGAATATAAAAGCAGTCTTGACTCTTTGTTCTTTTCTCTTTTTTCTTAAAGGAAATGCGCAGCAATTGGGAACTCTTATAGAAGAAGCATTAACAAACAGCCCAGAAATTCAAAAATTTGAGTTGCAATACAGTATTGTTTCTGAAAAAGTGAATGAAGTCAACACGTTACCTAATACCGAACTTGGTGTTGGTTACTTTGTAAGCGAGCCAGAAACACGCACAGGAGCACAACGCTTCAGAGTGTCGGCTAAACAAATGTTGCCTTGGTTTGGCAATATTACTGCAAGAGAAAACTATATGAGTTCTTTGGCAGATGCTAAATATGAAGATGTCGTCATTGCTAAAAGAAAACTTATGGCTTCAGTATCGCAATCTTATTACAATCTATATGCTAACAAGGCAAAACAAGAGGTGTTGTCAGAAAACATTAAACTACTTGAAACCTATGAAACATTGGCATTAACTTCGGTAGAAGTTGGTAAAGCATCAGCAGTAGATGTATTGCGATTACAAATGCGCCAAAATGAAATGCAACAATTATCAA
>CALGIH010000009.1 GCA_937916035.1 uncultured Lacinutrix sp. | reverse complement strand
GAAATAGCCTTAAAATTTTGTACCCCAACTATCGAGGTACAACAAAGGTACAAAATTTAACTAAATAAAAGCATAGTATCACAAAACAAACAATAACTTTGCAATAACCAATAAGCCCTATAAAATAAGGCTTGTTGGTTGTTTTAAGTATGTTTATTTATTGTTTGTTTTGTCGCAGTTACTTTCCAATACAAAAGTTAGCAAAAATGTTTCCTAGCAAATCATCTGAAGTGATTTCGCCTGTGATTTCACCAAAATGGTAAAGTGCCTGACGTATATCAATAGCTAATAAATCTCCTGAAAGCTCACTATCCATACCATGCTGCACTTTCTGTATTTCTTCTAGGGCTTTTAACAAGGCATCATAATGACGTGAGTTCGTTATAATTGTTTCATTATTTCGCAAAGCACCTGTGTTAATTAAATTAAGTAGTGCATTTGTTAATTGTTCTACTCCGAAACCTGTTTTTGCAGATAACAAATGTACACTCGGAATTTCAGTAGTTAACTTTGCTAGCTGAATAGCATCCAACTTATCAATTTTATTAGCAATTATAACAAGTGGTTTTTGAGGATTCTTATTTTTTATTTTCTCAATTTCAATTTTAACCTGATCTAAATTTTCAACACTCTTAGAACAATCAAACAGATAAATCACGACTTGTGATTGGTCTATTTTTTCAAAGGTTTTTTTAATTCCGATACTTTCTATAACATCTTTTGTATCTCTAATTCCAGCTGTATCAATAAATCTAAAACCAATACCTCCAATATTCAATTCGTCTTCAATGGCATCTCTTGTTGTTCCTGCAATTTCACTTACAATCGCTTTATCTTCATTTAATAAAGCATTAAGTAATGTAGATTTTCCAACGTTTGGTTCTCCAACAATAGCAACCGGAATTCCGTTTTTTATAACATTCCCAATAGCAAACGAGTCTATTAAATGCTTAAGGACCTTAATAATACGCTGAATTAAATTTTTAAACTGATCGCGATTGGCAAATTCAACATCTTCCTCTGCAAAATCCAATTCTAATTCTATAAGTGACGCGAAATTTAAAAGCTCATCACGTAAAGCTTTAATTTCATTACTAAAACCTCCACGCATTTGCTGCATAGCCACTTGATGTGAAGCTTCATTATCACTAGCAATTAAATCTGCTACAGCTTCAGCTTGACTTAAATCTAACTTTCCGTTTAAAAATGCTCTTAATGTAAATTCTCCAGGATTGGCAACTCTACAACCAGCTCTTAAAAACAACTGAATAATTTCTTGTTGTATAAATGAGCTTCCATGACATGAGATTTCTACTACGTTTTCTCCTGTATATGATTTTGGATTTTTAAATACTGACACCAACACTTCATCCAAGTCCTTACCATCTTTGAGAATATGTCCCAAATGGATGGTATGTGTGTTTTGTTCGCTAAGCGATTTTTGACTTTTTACCGATTTAAAATGCTTATCACACATGGTAATTGCATCCTTGCCGGAAATTCTAATAACAGCTATCGCTCCAGAACCAGAAGCTGTGGCTAAAGCAATAATACAATCGTCGCTAATCATGTGATTTTATTTTAGACAAAAGTAGCAAAAATGCAAGTTTAACAGATTTATTAAAGCTTAATTAAAGTCTTAATCACTTTTTATTTTTTAAAAATTGTAATATCTCTTATATTTGCAGCAAAAATGACCTAGTTATGAAAAAGCTTATTCTTCTCTTATCTATTATTTCTTTGTTTGCTTCTTGTGACAAAAAAGAGCCATTACCGCCAAATACTTATCAAATAAATGTTTCGGCTCCAGGAGTATTAAATGGCATTCGCGCTCATATAAAAATTATTGATGAGCGAAGACAAGAAATCATTATTGACACTGCTATGGTTGTTAATGAGCAGTTTACATTTACAGGTAAAGTAAACAATTCTGCTATTAGGATATTAACAGTAAATGGTGTACAGGGTAGTTTAGCTTTTGTTTTGGAACCAGGTGAATTAGATATTGAAGTTTATAAAGACAGTTTGCAATACTCAATAATTGAAGGCACTAAAAGCAATGATGGTTTTAAAGAATATAAAAAGAATTTTAGAGCCATTAATGATGAATACTTAAAAATTAGAGATATTCGAGATGCTGCTAAAAAAGAGGTCGATGGCGCTGAAACGTTTGAAGCTAAAAATATAGAATTAAAAGAAGTTTTCAATAAAAGAACAGATTATCCGCATGTCTTTATTGAAGAAAATCCAGATTTAGATATTTCTTTACTTTTATTAGAAACTCAAATGATAGGTGTTAACCAAGACCTTGAGCGCTTTAAGTTAAATATTGCAGCTTTACAAAATGTCATAAACAAAAACGCTTCAAACAAATTTATTGGTCAAAAACTAAATGCATTCATTGCTTATAAAGAATCTGAAGCACTGTTAGATATTGGTAAAAAAGCACCCGATTTCAAATCACTTAAACCAAATGGAGAAGTTATTACCCTTGAAGAAGTTAAAGGTAAAATAACAATTATAGATTTTTGGGCAGCTTGGTGTGGTCCATGCCGAAGAGAAAATCCAAATGTGGTTAGTGTTTATGAGAAATATCATGATAAAGGTCTAGAAATTATAAGCATTTCTTTAGATGGCAGAAGTAATCAGCCTGATCCAAAGCAACAATGGTTAAAAGCTATTGAAGATGACAATATGAATTGGCATCATGCTTCTAACTTAATGTATTTTAGAGATCCTGTTGCTGAAATGTATAATATTAATTCTATTCCGGCAACGTTTGTTTTAGACGAGAATGGTATTATTGTAGCCAAAAATTTAAGAGGGCAAGCACTTGGGAATAAAATTGCTGAGATGCTAAATTAAATATTTCCTGTTTTACGCATTACATAAAGCAATACAATTGGTACTGCAAGCAAGCCAACCATTAATAAGTTTTCTTTAAATAACCAAGGAGCTAAAAATAGTGTTATTACATAACCTCCAATAGCTCCACCAAAGTGAGCATCATGACCAATGTTGCCAATACGTTTTTTCATGCCATAAATGGAATATATCAAATAACCTATTCCAAAAATATATGCTGGAATGGCAATAGGAATAAACATCATGTACAATTTCATGTCAGGATTCAGTAAAATAGCAGCATACAATACACCTGTAACTGCTCCACTTGCTCCAACTGCACTATAATGGTACTCTTGCTTATGAAAATAGAAAGACAGAAAATTACCAACCAATAAACTTCCAAAATACACGATTAAAAAATTTACCGATCCCAAATATCCTATAACTTCATCAGCAAAGAAGTAAAGTGTAAACATATTAAAGAATAAGTGCATCTCATCTGCATGTAAAAAACCAGATGCAATCATTCGTATTTGCTCACCTCGCCTAATACCACCAATATTAAACTTGTGCTTTTCAAAAAAAGGAAAGTCATTGAATCCTTTTAAAGAAACAATCACATTGATTCCGATGATAAAAATTGTAACTAAATCTAAATTGCCCATAAAGTGTAAACGCTAAAAAACAAATATAGCATATATTTGCAGTTGCAAATCTAAAATTAAAAAATGCAATTTTTAGCTTACGTCTTAATTTATCCTTTTCTATGGCTAATTTCTATACTGCCATTTCGTTTGCTCTATGCTTTTTCTGATGGTTTGTTTATTCTCATTTACTACATAATTGGTTACAGAAAAAAAACAGTGAAAAACAATTTAGGACTTGCTTTTCCTGAAAAACCTGAGAAAGAACGAAACGTTATTGCGAAAAAATTCTATCACCATTTATGCGATATGATGTTAGAATCTATTAAATCAATGACAATTTCTGAATCAGAGATGAAAAAACGCTTTGTTTTTACAAATGTTGAGGAATTAAAAAAATTTGAAGATCAAAACAAGAGTATTGTTCTTATGTGTGCTCATTATGCTAATTTTGAGTGGATTTTTGTTTTGCAACGCCATATTAATTTTAAAGGATATGCTATTTACAAACGCCTTGAAAATAAATATTTTGACAGATTAATTAAGCGGATTAGAGCACGTTATAACAGTTATTTAATTACAACCAAAGAAACCATATCAGTCTTAACACAAGCTAAACAAAATGGTGAATTAACCATTAATGGTTTTATATCAGATCAAACTCCAAAAATTTATAAAGCTTTTCATTGGAATACCTTCATGGGAATTAAAGTTCCTGTGCATACTGGAGCCGAAATGCTGGCAAAAAAATTAGATATGTCTGTTGTCTTTTTTGGAGTAAAAAAAATAAAACGAGGTTACTATGAAACCACGTTTAAAACCTTAGCAGAGAATCCCAATGATTATAAGGATTATGAAATCACTGATGCCTTTCTTAAACTAGTTGAAAAACAAATTTATGAAGCTCCAGAATATTACTTATGGACACACAAGCGATGGAAACATAAGGATAGTGTTCCTAAAGAATTTCAATAGTTAAAGCTT
>CALGIH010000008.1 GCA_937916035.1 uncultured Lacinutrix sp. | reverse complement strand
TTCTTGCAGTTCTTTTTGAAATTTTTCAAGTTGTTCTTGGGCTTCTTTGATTTTTCCATAACGAATTTCAGCTACCTTGCCATAGTCACCTTCACGCTCGGCACGTTCAGCTTCTAGTTTGTAGTCTTCAATAATCATTTTGGTGTTTTGAATATTATCTACAACTTCTTTTTCGCTTTTCCACTTTGCATAGATTTCATTTCGATCTTCTTTTATATTTGCTAAATCGCTTCGAAGTGATTTTAACTTTGATTCATCTTTTTCACGCTTAATAGCTTCAATCTCAATTTCCAATTGCATCACCTTTCTATCTAAAACATCTAATTCTTCTGGTTTTGAATTGATTTCCATACGCAACTTAGCAGCAGCTTCATCCATTAAATCAATAGCTTTATCTGGAAGAAAACGGTTGGTGATATAGCGCTCTGAAAGCTCAACAGCACCGATAATAGCTTCATCTTTAATACGAACCTTGTGATGTGTTTCATACTTTTCTTTAATGCCTCTTAAAATAGAAATGGCACTTTCAGTATCAGGTTCATTAACCATTACTTTTTGAAAACGACGTTCTAAAGCTTTGTCTTTCTCAAAGTATTTTTGGTACTCATCTAAGGTTGTTGCACCAATAGCGCGAAGTTCGCCGCGAGCTAACGCTGGTTTTAAAATGTTCGCAGCATCCATAGCGCCTTGACCTCCTCCAGCACCAACAAGAGTGTGAATCTCATCTATAAATATAACGATATCTCCATCACTTTCGGTAACTTCTTTGATGACCGCTTTTAGTCGTTCTTCAAATTCACCTTTAAATTTTGCGCCAGCAATAAGTGCTCCCATATCCAAAGCGAAAATTTGCTTGTCTTTTAAGTTTTCTGGAATATCACCATCAATAATTCTATGTGCTAAACCCTCAGCAATGGCAGTTTTACCAGTTCCTGGTTCACCAACCAGGATTGGATTGTTCTTGGTTCTACGCGATAAAATTTGAAGAATACGGCGTATTTCTTCATCACGACCAATAACAGGGTCTAACTTACCATCTTTAGCTAATTGATTAAGGTTTTTAGCGTACTTGTTAAGTGAATTATAAGTTTCTTCTTGACTTTGTGAGGTTACTCTATCGCCTTTTCGTAATTCTTCAATAGCGGCTTTTAACCCTTTCTCGGTAGCACCTTGATCTTTTAGCATTTGTGCTATTTTACTTTTTGATTTAAAAATCGCGAGGATTAAGTGCTCAATAGACACATAATCGTCGTTCATTTTTTTTGCAATTATTGAAGCTTCATTTAATGTAGTTCCAGCATCACGAGATAGCATAATATCTGTTCCAGATACTTTTGCAAAACTTTCCAATTGTTTATCTAATGCTTGTTGAATCATATTAACATTCACATTTAGTTTTTTTAAAATGAATGGTAATACATTTTCGTCAACATCAAAAACAGCTTTAATGATGTGTTCATTTTCTATTTGTTGATGCCCATAACTTTGCGCAATTTGTTGCGCTTGTTGTATGGCTTCTTGCGATTTTATGGTATAATTATTTGAATTCATAATTGTTGTATTTTGGCTTTTCTAAAAAGTATATTTCAATTATCTTACCAAGGTTAATGGCAAGACAGGATGTCTGTTTAAATCAATGATAACGTGACTTTTAGTCAGTCTATAAGATTTGAGAACTATGACGACTTATATAATTAATTAATGAGATTCCCATTTTTACGGGAATTATAATGGAAATTTTTAATGGGATTTATTAATAAAATATTTGGTGGTTCAAGCAAACCAAAAGAAGAGAAATTATTGCTTTGGATTAATCTGAATTCGTTGTCACAATTGGTTGAAGTGGAAGAAAAGTCAAAAACAAAGACACAGGTGATTTTTAAACATTCAACACGCTGTGGCATTAGCAGAATGGTAATGAATCAATTTGTTGACGCCTATGATGTAGATGCTAATTTGGATCTATATTATCTTGATTTATTGAATTACAGAGATGTCTCCAATGAAGTTGGCTATAAATTTCAAGTGATGCATCAATCACCGCAAATGCTCATCATAAAAAATGGTGTTGCTGTTACTCATGCTAGTCATGGAGCAATTAATGACTTAGATATGGGAACATATGTCTAGAAGTATCAAAATTGTTTATAAAATTTTAAGTTTATTTTGACCTCCATTTGCTGTGTTAATAACAATTATTAGAAACTTCAATGAAATCTGTTATTTTAGTGGTCACAAATGGCGAACCTATTAAATATTCTTATTCCTGATGGCGAAAGTACCTTTGCCCTTTTGTTACTGCCCTGCTTGTCGCAAATTGAGAATGGAACTATTTATGTGCTTTCAACCAAGAATAAGAATCCAATAAAACATTCACGTTACGTTGAAAACTATCAACTTGTAAAAAGTAAAGAGAATTGGTTGAATCAAATTCATGCTATAATAATAGAAAAGGCGATAGATGTTATTGTGCCAATTGTAGAGGATGAAGTCCGTTTTTTATTAACATCAAAAGGATATCAAGGAAGCAAAGATAATGTGGTTGCCTTCTCTAAAGAGTTTTAATATTGCCACGAATAAACTAAAACTTAACCTATTTTGTGTTGAACATAAGGAGATAGTACCTAAATCTTATGTTATAAAACTGTCAAATAATTCAACTTTTAATTTTAACAATATTAATTACCCTGTTTTAATTAAACCATTAAGTTCAGAAGGAGGAGGAGGTATTGTTAGACTTGATTCACAACTGTTGTTAGTAAAATTCATAAAAAACTCCTTAAAGGAGGACCTATTTATTCAAGAATATGTTACAGGCTATGATATAGATTGTAGTGTATTTTGTTTGAATGGAAAGATTTTAGCATATACAATCCAACAAGGGAATTTACAAGCTAGTACACCGCATAAACAACAGTTAGGTGTTAGTTTTTTAGATAATGAAGAGGTTTTATTAGAAGTAACTAACTTAATAAAAGCTTTAGATTGGTCAGGAATTGCTCATTTAGATTTAAGATATGACCAGAAAGCAAATAATTATAAAGTTATTGAAATTAATGCACGATTTTGGAGTTCCTTATTGGCATCTCTTAACGTCGGTGTCAATTTACCCAAATTATTAATAGAGCAAACACTGGGTAAACCAATAATATTTAAGAATTATAGAAAAGAAAGCTATTTACAATTAAAAGGCCTTTTTAAGTTATTAAAATAAAATCCTTTGATGCTTTTTAAATTAAAGTTTATAAGCACAAACACAGATTTAAAGTATGTTTTTAAAGATTCTCTTCCTACTTTCTATAAAATATTTTACTGGTTTCAACGTAAATTGGATTAATTAAAACTACTTTTTGTTAATAACAATAAAAACGCTGAACGCGTTTATAATTGTATGTTTGCACAAACATTTTACTAAATGAATACCAGGAAAAACCAGCTGAAAGCCTTTGATAGATTGTTAACCATTATGGATGAATTGCGTGAGCAATGTCCTTGGGATAAAAAACAAACGATGCAAACTCTTCGTCATTTAACTATTGAAGAAACGTATGAGCTTGGTGATGCTGTTTTAGATAAAGACTTAGAGGAAGTAAAAAAGGAGCTCGGTGATTTGTTACTACACATTGTGTTTTATGCTAAAATTGGTAGTGAAACGAAAGATTTTGATATTGCAGATGTCGCTAATTCTATTTGTGATAAGCTTATTTATAGACATCCTCATATTTATGGAGATGTCGTTGTAGCTAACGAAGAAGAAGTAAAACAAAACTGGGAAAAGCTAAAATTAAAGGAAGGTAAATCTAGTGTTTTAGAAGGTGTTCCAAAAAGTTTACCAGCTTTAGTAAAAGCAAGCAGAATACAAGAAAAAGTAGCAGGAGTTGGCTTTGATTGGGAAGCTCCAAACCAAGTTTGGGAAAAAGTAGAGGAGGAGCTCAACGAGTTTAAAGCTGAAGTTGCCAATGCTAATCAAGACCGCATGGAAAGTGAGTTTGGAGACGTACTATTTTCTATGATTAATTATGCTCGATTTTTAAAAATTAATCCAGAAAACGCCTTAGAGCGTACTAATAAAAAATTCACGAAACGCTTTCAGTACCTTGAACAAAAAGCCAAAGAACAGGGTAAATCATTAAGCGAAATGACCTTAAATGAAATGGATATTTTTTGGGAAGAAGCAAAGGGCTTACCAAAATAGGAATTAGAAAATCTTCTGATTTTCAAATTTAAAAACTGGGAAGAAGCAAAGGGCTTACCAAAATAGGAATTAGAAAATCTTCTGATTTTTTCAGAGTTCGTAATCCAAACTTGGAAGTGTATACGTATATATAATATCTACTAAAAAAATCTATGAATTTGGGGTTTATAGAATTTTCATATTGATGAATATTAGTTTTTGTTAAGTGGTTGAAAACCAAGAATTTAAGTAGTTTAGTTTAGTTTAGTTGGGTGTCAACATCCTACTTGTGTCTTGCAAGT
>CALGIH010000007.1 GCA_937916035.1 uncultured Lacinutrix sp. | reverse complement strand
ACGCATGCAAGATATTCAAGTGCATCAAACGCTAGTTTTTTCGGCTTACAAATAGATTTACAATAGTGCAAAATATTACCATAGCAATTGATGGCTATTCATCAACAGGAAAAAGTACCATAGCAAAACAAATAGCGAAAGAGCTAGGTTACGTGTTTGTCGATTCTGGTGCTATGTATCGTGCAGTTACACTCTATGCTTTACAAAAGGACTTTATAAGTATAGACGCGTTTAAAGTAGATGATTTTGTGAAGGAGCTTCCTAATATCGAATTAGGCTTTGTATTTAATCCAAATTTAGGCTTTTCAGAAATATATCTAAATGGTATTAATGTTGAAAAGGAAATAAGAACGATGGAAGTCTCAAGTTTTGTAAGTAGAGTCTCTGAAATTCCTGAAGTTCGTCGTCAATTAGTTTATCAACAACAAAATATGCGAAAACTTGTTGGTATTGTTATGGATGGTCGTGATATTGGAACAGTTGTGTTTCCTAATGCTGAATTAAAACTTTTTATAACAGCATCACCAGAAATTAGAGCGCAAAGACGCTATAAAGAATTAACAAAAAGAGGGGATAAGGTTGATTTTAATGAGGTTTTAAAAAACGTTCAAGAACGCGATTATGTTGATTCTCATCGTAAAGATTCACCTTTATTAAAAGCACAAGACGCTATAGAAATTGATAATTCCACACTAACTTTAGAAGAGCAATATAAAAAAATCATGTACTTGGTAACCATGACGTTAGAAGCTTACGAATAAGGCTTATAACTTTCTTTAATAAGAATCATCTTTTCGCCACAAATAATATTAGGCAATTTCACCAATAATATGTATTTTTGCACTCCTTTTAGCGAATTATCAGAAAATTAAAAGGGCAAAAAAAATATATAACACTTCTGTGTGTAAATCGCTTAATTTTTCTGAAAGCATACAGAATACAAATATTAATCAGCAATGGCTGAAGAAAAAGAAAAAGCAGTAGAAGCAAAAGTTGAAGCTGCAACAACAGAAACTCCAGTAACTGAAGCTACAACAACCGAAACAGCAGAAGCTGTTGCAACCGAAGCACCAGCAACTGAAGTTCCAACAACCGAAACAGAAGAAGCTCCAGTAACTGAAGCTACAACAACCGAAACAGCAGAAGCTGTTACAACCGAAGCTCCAGCAACTGAAGTTGAAAAACCAAAAGCTCCTGTAGTCTCTGAGGCTCAGGCAAATCCAGAAAAATTTCTAAAAGATTTTAATTGGCACAATTACGAAGAAGGAATTGATCCAGTTGATGACAAGCAATTAGAAGAATTTGAAAAACTGGTATCAGAAAACTTTGTTGATACATTAGATGACGAAGTTGTAGAAGGAACTGTTATTCACATGACAGATCGTGATGCAATTATTGACATCAATGCTAAATCTGAAGGTGTTATATCATTAAATGAATTTCGTTACAATCCTAACTTAACTGTTGGAGATAAAGTAGAAGTTTTAATTGATATACGTGAAGATGCAACGGGTCAATTAGTATTATCACACAGAAAAGCTAGAGTAATCAAGGCTTGGGATCGTGTGAATTCTGCTCATGATACAGGTGAAATCGTAAATGGTTTTGTAAAATGTCGTACTAAAGGTGGTATGATTGTAGATGTTTTCGGAATTGAAGCATTCTTACCAGGATCTCAAATTGATGTT
>CALGIH010000006.1 GCA_937916035.1 uncultured Lacinutrix sp. | reverse complement strand
TACTATTCACTTAATACCATTTTTAAAAACCAGAAACTAAGTGATGAATCCATAGATTTACATGTGATTAAAGTAGGTCTTATTTTCTATTTACTATAACCAATAATTAAGTAATATAAGTTGCGGAATCAACCCAACAAAAAATCCTATTATCAATTCAATGGTCGTATGCGCATTCATATGGAGTCGTGACGTAGCAGTTGCACCTACAATAATAAAAAATAAAGCAATCTCACCTATAATATTAATGCTAAAGTGAATACTTAATGCAATAAAAAACATCAGTACACCAGATACAGCAATCATATGTATACTTGCTTTAAATTTTAAAATAGCTAATATTAAACAAGCCATAGTAGAAAGCAATATTCCTATGAAAAAGAAATAAAGTTCGGCAAGTTCATTAATAAGTATTATTCGCTGTGTAATTAACAGTACTATACCAGTATTTAACACTAAAGGGATTATTCGTTCTCTAGTAGTATCTAAGTGTATCGTTCGAACTTTTCTAGTTGTTTTGAGTAAATAAAATAATAGAATTGGCAAAATTATAGTGAATAAAGCGAGCGCAAATAATTTTGCTTTTATATAAGGCACTGGAATATATCTTGGCGCTTTCGAAAAATAAAAAAGTGCACCAATAAACGGCATGAACAATGGGTGAAAAATATACGATATGCTTTTTAAAACGCTTTTCAAACTAGATTTGTTTTCTTAGTCTTGCAACTGGCAAATCCAATTGCTCTCTATATTTTGCAATTGTTCGTCTTGCAATAGGATACCCTTTTTCTTTTAAAATTTTAGCTAATTTTTCATCAGTTAAAGGCTTTCTTTTATTTTCTTCTTTAATGACTGTTTCTAAGATCTTTTTTATTTCACGTGTCGATACTTCTTCACCTTGATCATTGGTCATAGATTCACTAAAGAACTCTTTAATAAGTTTTGTTCCATAAGGTGTATCTGCATATTTACTATTGGCAACACGTGATATTGTTGATACGTCCATTTCAATTTCATCAGCGATATCCTTAAGAATCATTGGTCTTAGTTTTCGCTCATCACCTGTTAAAAAATACTCCTTTTGATAATGCATAATAGAACTCATGGTAACAAAAAGCGTTTGTTGCCGTTGCTTAATAGCGTCAATGAACCACTTTGCCGCATCTAGTTTTTGCTTAATAAAAAGGACCGCATCTTTTTGTGATTTAGACTTGTCTTTAGATTCTTTATACCCTTTAAGCATATTATTGTATTCTCTTGATACATGCAACTCAGGGGCATTTCGCCCGTTTAAAGTCAAGTTTAATTCTCCATCTATTATTTTGATATTAAAATCAGGGACAACGTGCTCAATCATTCTAGTGTTTCCAGAATAAGAGCTTCCTGGTTTTGGATTTAAACGTTCAATCTCAAGAATAGCATCTTTAAGTTGTACCTCAGTAATATCAAATTTTTGAAGTAACTTTTTATAATGTTTTTTTGTGAATTGCTCAAAGGCTCTGTCAAGAATAGATGTTGCTAATTCAACATTTGGATTTTGAGTTTTTCGGTGTAATTGAATCAATAAACATTCTTGGAGGTTACGTGCCCCAACTCCAGCAGGATCTAACAGATGAACTATTTTAAGGACATTTTCTATTTTAGCTTCTTCTGTATAGACGTTTTGAGTAAATGCCAAATCATCCGTAATATCACTTAAGGCGCGACGTATATAGCCACTTTCATCTACACTGCCAACTAAAAATTCGGCAATTTGCTCTTCTTCTTCATTTAATCTAAAGGTGCTAAGTTGGTTTGTTAAATGCTGTGTAAACGAAGTTCCAGAGGCAAAAGGTACACTTTTCTCTTCATCGTCTGCACTATAATTATTAGCATGCATTCTATAATCTGGAATCTCATCATCACTGAGGTATTCATCAACGTTGATGTCTTCTGCGTTTATAGATTCGTTATCATCATAATCTTCGCTGTTATCAAAATCATCATCAAGCTCATCTGAGGTCTCTTTTCCGCTTTCGAGAGCAGGATTTTCTTCTAATTCTTGTTTTAAGCGTTGTTCAAAAGCTTGCGTAGGTAATTGTATCAGCTTCATCAGTTGTATTTGCTGAGGCGATAACTTTTGAGATAATTTAAACTGTAAAAACTGTTTAAGCATTATTTTAATTTGGGTTTTTATAAAAATAAAAAAAACAATCTACATTAATTGAAAACGAAGATTGTTTTATTTATTATTTTATTTTCAAAAATTAATTAGAATTCTGCATTTTGAGGTGTTCTTGGATAGGGAATAACATCTCTAATATTGGTCATGCCAGTCGCAAACATTACCAAGCGTTCAAAACCTAATCCGAAGCCTGAATGTACAGCTGTACCATATTTCCTTAAATCTAAGTACCACCATAATTCCTCTTCTGGAATATCTAGAGCTGCCATTTTTTCTTTTAAAACGTCAAGACGTTCTTCTCTTTGACTTCCTCCAACAATTTCTCCAATACCTGGAAACAAAATATCCATAGCACGAACCGTTTTGCCATCTTCATTTAAGCGCATGTAAAATGCCTTGATATTTGCTGGATAATCGTACAAAATAACTGGACAGTTAAAATGTTTTTCAACCAAAAAACGTTCGTGTTCACTTTGTAAATCAGCTCCCCATTCTTCAATAATGTAGTTGAATTTCTTTTTCTTATTTGGCTTGCTATTCCTAAGAATATCAATTGCTTCGGTATAAGTAACACGTTTAAAATTATTATCTACAACAAAACGAAGTTTGTCTGTTAAGGACATGTCGCTGCGTTCGGCTTGTGGTTTAGATTTATCTTCTTGGATTAAACGTTGTTCTAAGAATTCTAAATCTTCTTTATTGTTTTCTAACACATAACGAATTACTGATTTCATAAAGTCTTCAGCCAAGTCCATATTACCATAAATATCCATGAAAGCAACTTCAGGTTCTATCATCCAGAACTCTGATAAATGGCGTGATGTATTTGAGTTTTCTGCTCTAAACGTTGGTCCAAACGTATATACTTTACCCAATGACATGGCAAATGTTTCTGCTTCTAATTGACCAGAAACGGTTAGGTTAGTTTCTTTTCCGAAGAAATCTTCAGAATAATCTACAGTACCATCTTCTTTAAGCGGTGGATTTTTTGCGTCTAAAGCACTTACTCTAAATGTTTCTCCAGCTCCTTCAGCGTCACTTGCTGTGATAATAGGAGTGTGCATATTATAAAACCCATTTTCGTTAAAGTACTTATGAACGGCAAATGATAATGATGAGCGCAAACGCATGACTGCACTAAACGTACTGGTTCTTGTTCTAAGATGCGCATTTTCTCTTAAAAACTCAAACGAATGTTTTTTAGGTTGAATAGGATAAGTTTCAGGATCTGAATCACCTAAAATTTCAATTGAATTAACTTGAATCTCAACACTTTGACCTTTGCCTTGGCTTTCAGTCAAAACACCTTTTATATATATAGCAGCTCCAGTTGTAATTCGTTTTAGAGTGGTTTCTTCAAAATTTTCAAAGTCAACAACACACTGAATATTATTTATAGTTGAGCCATCATTTAAAGCAATAAAACGATTTGCTCTAAAAGTTCTTACCCAACCTTTAACTTCAATATCTATTTGTGTTTGTTTTTCCGAAAGTAATTCGGCAACTGTTCTTGACGTCATTTTTGTTTATTTTTTTAAAGTGTAAAGATAATTATTTATCACTATTCTTATCTTCTTCAGGGATGATTTTAAAGTTAGGTTCTTTTAAAACTTCTTTGTTGGCAATGCTTCTTTCTAGAGATAAAAGTAGGGATGGTAGCAGTAGTAAATTAGCTAACATAGCGAACAATAAGGTGACTGATACTAAGGCTCCTAAGGCAACAGTACCGCCAAAATTTGATATGATAAATACTGAAAAACCAAAGAATAATACAATGGAAGTATAAAACATGCTGACACCAGTTTCTCTAAGTGCTGCGTATACAGATTTTCTAATTTTCCAGTTGTTGGCCAGTAATTCTTGTCTGTATTTTGCCAAAAAGTGAATGGTATCGTCAACAGAGATTCCAAAAGCGATACTAAACACCAAAATCGTTGATGGTTTTATTGGCACACCTAAGTAACCCA
The DNA here is from genome assembly GCA_937916035.1 of uncultured Lacinutrix sp. Classification (GTDB taxonomy): domain Bacteria; phylum Bacteroidota; class Bacteroidia; order Flavobacteriales; family Flavobacteriaceae; genus CAJQLB01. Next base: position 4,226 of record CALGIH010000006.1, on the reverse strand, counting down.
TTAAACCAGCAGTTATTAAAAGGGGCAACAAGTTTGGAATTAGTGACACAATAATCATCCTAAAGGAACGAAACATATAGGCCATAAATAACGAAATCAACACAATTGCCAATGACAATGAGAGTATTAAATTATTGACTAAAAAATAAGTTCCTTTTTGAAAGAGATACGCTTTTCCGGTTAAGGTAACCTTGTGGTTTTCTTCAGGGAATAACTTGTCTATTTTTTCTTTTAAATTTTCTTCAATGCGCTCCATTTTATCAGTTCCAACATCTTTCATGAAAGTTGTTATTCTAGCATATTGACCAGTAGAGTCAACAAAATTATTTAACAAATCGACATCTTGCGATGAGTTTTTTGCATAGGATAAAATGAAACCATTCTCTTGTGATGAAGGTAATTGGTAATATTTGGGGTTGCCATTATAATAAGCTTGTTTGGAATATTTCACCAAGCTAACAACCGAAATTGGTTTTGATAATTGTGGCGTTTCAATAATGAGATCTTCAAGCTCATCCATGCGTTTAAGGTTTGATAATTTCATCACACCTTTTTTTCGTTTGGTATCGATCATAATTTCTAATGGCATCACACCATTAAATTCAGATTCAAAAAACTTAATATCTTTATAAAAATCAGCATTTCTTGGCATGTCTTCAATTAAACTACCAGAAATTTTAATTTGATAAATACCAATAATACTCGCAACGAGTAAAATTATAGAGGTTATATAAATAGTGATTTTTCTGTTTTTCACCATATGCTCCATCCAATCACCAAAGGTGGTAATCCAACGTTTGTTTAGATGCTCCAGATGTTTATCTTTTGGCATTGGCATATAGCTATAAATGATCGGGATAATCAATATACACAGTATAAAAATTGCCAAAATACTCAAAGAAGCAACGGTTCCAAATTCCTTTAATAATTTACTGTCAGTAATAATAAATGTAGCAAAACCAGAAGCTGTAGTAATATTGGTCATTAATGTTGCATTCCCAATTTTGGTAATAACACGTTGCAATGATTTTGCTTTATTTCCATGTTTGTTTACTTCGTGTTGATATTTGTTGATTAGGAAAATACAGTTCGGAATCCCGATGACAATAATTAAAGGAGGTATTAATGCTGTAAGGACAGTGATTTCATATTCTAACAATCCTATGATTCCAAAGGTCCACATAACGCCTACAAGTACCACAACCATCGAAATAAATGTGGCTCTAAATGATCTAAAAAAGAAAAAGAATATCAAAGATGTAACGCCTAAGGCAGCAACAATAAATTTACCTATTTCGTCAATAATATTTTGAGAATTTAAGGTGCGAATGTATGGCATTCCAGAAATGCGAACATCTAAATTAGTAGCCGTTTCGAATTGCTCCACTTTTGGAATTAAAACATCTGTGATAAAGTCTTTTCGAGCAGTAGTATTAACTATGCTTTTATCTAAATAAATGGCAGATCTTACAGCTTTACTGTTTTTGTTGAATAGAAAATTGTCATAAAAAGGATACTGCTCAAACAATTCACTTTGTAGGATTAAAATTTCTTTTTCAGAGCGAATAGAATCTTTAATAAAAGGAATTAAATCAAACTGTTGCTTCTCCTGGTTTTTTACTAATTTTTGCAGATCTTTAATGGAGACGACAGTTTCAACTTCTTTATAGGTTTTAAAATCACTGGCAAGTTTGTTCCATGCATTTAAGTTTGCAACCGTAAAAAGAGTACTGTCTTTTATACCAATAATGATTAGATTTCCTTCATCACCAAAGGTTTCAAGAAATATGTTATATTCAATATTTACTTCATGGTCATCAGGTAATAAATTTGCTTCAGTATAGGTAAATCGCATTTTATCCCATTGCAAACTAAAGAAGTATGTGGATAGTAAAACGACAATTATGATGCCTATTCTATTACGAAGAATCAGTCTAGCAATAGTTTCCCAAAAGCCTACTGAAAACAATTTAGCCATAGCAAATTTTGATGCCCAAAGGTATGTAATTTGTTAGGAAAAACAGCTGATTCCTAGTGTAAATCTCTTATTTCTTGAGATTTAAATTAAAAGTGAATTTAAATGCAAAATTATCACCAAATTCTGGAAGATGATACGCTCCATGTCTGTATGCGAAGCTCAGCCCAAAGCCAAAAAACAGTTTGTTTATTTCCAACCCTGCTTCAGAATAGCCTTTTTCCAAAGTGCCAAAAGTGATGTTTTCGTGCCTATTAATGTTGTCCATGTTTCCTATAGCGTATCTATAAATTAAAACAATTTTAGGCTTCAACCATGGTGAAATAATTACAGGACTTAATTTGTGTTTCATTTGAAGCGTTGCAAACTTATCTGAGTAAAATTCATTAAAATACATGGTTTCAAAACTATTGGTGCCAGCAACTGAAAAACGCTGTAAAATGGTTTCTTTATTTACATTATTCGGATACGCATGATAGGTGTGTGTGATTGGAATATCGCCATTTGCCAAACCACTAGTAAGTACAAATTCTGTAAGTGCTTCTTTTTTGTATTTGAATTGTTGGATAGCTCTGAAATCTAATTTTGAAAAACCAAAATCACTTTTTAAAAAGTTTGAAAAACTCTTTGTGTATTGAATTGTAAATTTTGGAAATCCAGATTTGGTTTCTACAATGCCAGTAGGTGTTTGTTTAAACTCGCTAAACAAACTTAATTGTGTTGAAAAAGTTAGTAAACTTAATTTGTAATTTTCATAATTCCCTAGAGTTTCATGATTGTAGTTGTAATCGTATTTGGGCTCTATTTTGCTTTGAGCAAATTGAGTTTCAGTAAGTATCTCTGGTGCTAATTGGTGCTCGAGTGATATGGCTTTTGTGATATGTTTATGAAACAATTCAATATTAATAAGTCTTGGTTCAAAAAGCTGAAACAATCGCTGGTCTGTGAGGAAGTTTGAACTTCCAGTTTCTTGTAAATCATCTGTGTAATTAACATTAAGCCATGTATTCGTTTTTTTTGCTAAACGAACTCCAGTTCCGAAGCTATATTTAAATGCATCATCTATAAAACCATAAACTGTATAACCTTCAAAACGGATTACATCAGATACATTTGAATTGGTAACACCTCCAATTCCAGTTCTAAATCCTTCATATTGGTTGTATTTAACTAAATACCTAAGGTCAAAATTGAAATATTTTGTTTCTAGGTAACCAGATTCTAGGGTTTTCGAAAAAACAGAGGTATTTATTGAATCTGATTGCGTTTCTGATTGAGCTTGGCTGTTAAATATTATGAGAAAGAAAAACAGATAATAGTGCAAATAGTATTTCATAAATTTTAAATGAGTCTATATGTAACACAAAAAAAGCGACTTTAGTGTCGCTCTTTCTTATACTGTCATGATTTCTTTATCTTTAACTAGAAAGATGTCTTCTACTATTTTCACATAGGAATCGGTCATTCCTTGAATGTCTACTTCAGCATTTTTTTGCAAATCTTCTGAAATTTCATCCAATTTTTTTATATCATTATTCGCGTCTTTTCTGGCGTTTCTAATACCAACCTTAGCATCTTCAACCTCAGCTTTAGCTTGTTTAGCTAGATCACGTCTGCGTTCTTCAGTTAATGCAGGAACATTGATAATAATCATTTCTACATTATTCATAGGGTTAAAGCCTAAATTAGCGATCATGATAGCACGTTCTATTTCATGTAGCATGCTTTTTTCCCAAGGTGTCACAGTAATAGTCCTACCATCAGGAGTATTTACATTGGCCACTTGAGTAAGAAGTGTTTGAGACCCATAATATTCTACCATCACACTACCAAGCATTGAAGGGCTAGCTTTACCAGCTCTAATATTTACTAATTGCTTTTCTAAATGCTTAATAGCATTGACCATTGCTTCTTTTGCAGAATCTAAAATAAATTGTAATTCTTCGTTCATTTTAAATGTATTTTAAATCCATTTTGACAAAAATTGAGCCAAACTAAAATTATAAATTAACGGTTGTACCAATATTTTCTCCAGAAACTACTTTAAGTAAGTTTCCTTTTTTGTTCATATCAAAAACAATAATTGGTAAATTATTTTCTTGACTTAAAGTAAAAGCTGTTGTATCCATTACTTTCAGTCCTTTTTTAAGAACATCATCAAAGCTAATATAATCAAATTTTATAGCTGCTGAATCTTTTTCAGGATCTGCTGTGTAAATTCCATCCACACGTGTGCCTTTTAAAATTACAT
>CALGIH010000005.1 GCA_937916035.1 uncultured Lacinutrix sp. | reverse complement strand
CAAGAACAAAAGCTGCTTAATGATGTTTTTAAATCATTCGATAAGCATGAAATCCCTAAAGAAGTGCTTTTTTTAAAGACTTTTAAAAGAACAGTTTCTGGAAAAATCAATAGAACAAAAACCTTAGAATCTTCTAAAAGGTAAGTTAACTCATTCAAATACACACTTCACTCATTGCTGGTTTTTTAGTTGAGAGGTTGATACTAGTTTTATATCAAACTTTAAAACCAAAACCAGATGAAAGCACTTATCACATTAATACTTACAGCGTTTTTAGCAACGACGAGTATTGCGCAGGAAATGAATATTGAAACCAAATCTGTTGCGCTTGACAACTTAATCACTTTCATCGTTGAAAACTATTCGGTAAAATCAGAAGACACTGAATCAGACCAACAAAACATCAGCTTTTTAATCCAGGTTCCTGAAACCAATCTTTCAATTGAAGATAACGTGATTTTAAAGCAAGCTTTTAAACTTCTTTCTAATCGTTTAACAGAGGGCGACCTTATTTCTATTATAACCTATTCAGGGTTTAATGGTGTGGCGTTGAAGCAAGTAGAGCCAAATGATATAAAAAGAATCTTGCACACTATTAATAATTTCAAATCAAGTATTAAAGAGTTTCATCAAGATGGTATAGAACTAGCTTATAAATATGCTAAAGAAAACTTTGACGAAGAAGCTATTAATTCTGTTGTGATGGTACGGAATCCAAATATTTCATCAGAAAGCGAAAATACATCCTTACTGCCTGTTAAGCCACAAAAGAAGAAAAATAATGCTGTATTAATAACAGCAATTAGTCTTTTGCCAGAACTATTGGCAATAATTAAAAATTAACTTTTAAAACTAAATCATTATGAAGAACACACTACTATTGGTAATTGCCTTGATAGTTTCAATGCAAATACAATCACAAGAAAAGAAAATCACAGGAACCGTTTCTGATAATTCAGGTTATCCACTGCCAGGAGTTAACATTGTTATTAAAAAAACCACCACAGGAACTCAAACAGATTTTGAAGGTCATTATGAAATAACAACAAATGTTGGAGATGTTTTAACTTACACTTATGTTGGACTTAAAGCAGTTGAAGTTATAATTGGAACTTCAAATATTATAAATGTAACCATGGAAGAAGATATCGCATTGCTTTCAGAAGTTGTTATTGCAGCTCATGGTATTAAGAGAGTGAAAAAATCTCTTGGCTATGCAGTAAGTGATGTTATTGCTGTAGAATTAGAACGACGAACAGAAGGAGATGTAGCCAGAGTTTTGTCTGGCAAAGCATCAGGAGTAAAAATTTCATCACAGAACGGAACTTCTGGTTCAGCAACTAATGTTGTAATTCGAGGTTACAATTCTATAAGCGGAAACCAACAACCATTATATGTAATTGATGGAGTGTCTTATTCGTATGAAAAACTAAAAAATGAAAATATAAATTTAACGAACCTTGATTCCAAAAATATTGATAATGTAAATGTTCTTAAAGGTCTTTCGGCTGCTTCTTTATATGGTACTGCTGGAAGAAATGGTGTTTTTGTTATCACCACAAAAAATGGCAACTTTAAATCTAGTATGACGACAATTACAAATGAAGTATATAAAGAAATTATTGAGAATGATTTTGAGAATGTATTGTCTA
>CALGIH010000004.1 GCA_937916035.1 uncultured Lacinutrix sp. | reverse complement strand
TTTATGCAATCTCAAAAATGGGTAACTGATAAAGAAACAAGAAAATTAAAGTCGCCAATATTATATGTACATGTTGCAATTCATATTACACTTCTTTTTATTATTCTTTGGGACGTTACAATGTGGCCAATAATCCTTATAATAGGGAGTACACACCTCATTATCGATGCTATAAAGCTTATAACACAGAGAGAAAGTAACAGACGTTGGCTGTTCTTTGTAGATCAAATGTTGCACCTTTTGGTAATTATAAGTGTTTACTATTTATTTACTGATAACACATTTTCAGTTGGTGATTTACTCACCGAAAATAATCTGCTGCTAGCGACTTGTATCTTGTTTTTAACTCTTCCAACATCCATCATAATGAAAACCATTTTCACAAAATGGGATATTTCAAAATTAACAGAAAACAATGAATCGCTCAGCGATGCTGGGAAATACATTGGAATATTGGAACGTTTATTGGTTTTCGTTTTTATTATCGTAAATCATTGGGAAGCTGTTGGCTTTCTAATTACAGCAAAATCTGTTTTTAGATTTGGAGATTTAAAAGAATCTAAACATAGAAAACTCAACGAATATATCCTTATTGGAACGCTTATTAGCTTTGGAATTGCCATAGCATTAAGCTTATTATTTGAGATTTTTATATAAAGAAAACCATCAATTTAAGTGATGGTTTAATGATAATTATTTTATAAGAAAAAGTACTATTGTTTTACAAAACGTTTTGTTTGAGTACCATTATCATTTGTTATTTTAACTAAGTAAACTCCCGAATTCCATCTAGAAACATTAATGCTTGATAGCGTACTTGTGAGAGTTTGTTTATAAATGCGTTTTCCTAAAATATCGTATACTTCAAGATTAGCAGCATTACTATTTTGCGCAAGACGAATATTTAACTTATAATTACTTGGGTTAGGAAAAATTGAAAAATCATCTTTTTCCACATCATCTATACTTAATGTACCTTCTGCAACTACAGTTTATAGTTCCGTACATTATTGACGAATGTGGGACACATTCAAAATCAAAAATTCCTATATCCATAAAGGTATAAGAATACGTAAAAGGTGAATTAAAAGCGGTAGAATCATCACCAGCAGTACCAAAAGTACCACGAGGAATACTTTTTACATTATGACCAACACCTTCCCATACCCAGTCTACTGTATCACCTTCTTCAATAGTTATATCAGTTAAACATCGTATCATCATTTTCATCATAATTTGGATCATCTGAAGGGATGGCAAAGAAGTTCCAAGGAATTGTTATGGTTTGTGTTTGGGAAAAACTATTAACGACAGTAAAAAAAAGTAATAGTATAAGTGATTTTGTTTTCTTAGCATCATTAGTTTATTATTAAGCTAAAATGATAATTTTTAGGCATTTGTAATAAAAGAATCTTTAAAAGGAACTTTTATTTGCTCAAATACATTTTACGTCTAGAATACAATTCATAAAATTCATCATCTTTTAAGCTATCTATAAATAATATACTCTCTCCAGTGCTCTTCATTTCGGGTCCTAATTGCTTATTCACATTATGAAATTTATTAAAAGAAAATACAGGTTGCTTAATAGCATAACCTTCTAATTTTGGTTGAAAATGAAAATCTTTAACTTTCTTATCTCCTAGCATAACCTTTGTCGCATAGTTAACATAAGGCTCACCATATGCCTTTGATATAAAAGGTACAGTTCTTGAAGCCCTTGGATTGGCTTCGATAATATAAACCAATTCATCTTTAATGGCAAATTGTATATTTATTAATCCAACGGTATTTAATGCTAATGCAATTTTCTTGGTATGATCTTTTATTTGCTGCATTACTAAATTCCCTAGATTGAAAGGTGGTAATGTTGCATTGCTATCTCCTGAATGAATACCACAGGGTTCAATATGCTCCATAATACCAATAATGTAAACATCTTCTCCATCACAAATGGCATCTGCTTCAGCTTCAATAGCTCCATCTAAATAATGGTCTAAAAGCAATTTATTTCCTGGCATACGTCTTAATAAATCAACAACATGCTCTTCTAATTCTTGTTTATTAATAACAATTTTCATTCCTTGCCCTCCTAAAACATACGATGGTCTCACTAAAATTGGAAAATCTAAAACATCTGCAATAGCAGAAGCTTCATCTGCAGAAGTTGCAATATCAAATTCTGGATATGGAATATTAAGATCTTTTAGTAAGTTAGAAAAAAGACCTCTATCTTCAGCTAAATCTAATGCTTTATAACTTGTTCCAAGTATTTTTATACCATAACGATCTAATTTTTCTGCTAATTTTAAAGCGGTTTGCCCTCCTAATTGAACAATTACACCTTCAGGCTTTTCATGACGAATAATATCATAAATATGTTCCCAAAACACAGGTTCAAAGTATAATTTATCTGCAGTATCAAAATCTGTTGAAACGGTTTCAGGATTACAATTGATCATAATTGTTTCATAACCACATTCAGAAGCAGCTAATACTCCATGAACGCAACAGTAGTCAAACTCTATCCCTTGTCCAATTCTATTCGGGCCAGAACCTAAAATAATGATTTTTTTCTTATCAGTAACTTTACTTTCATTGTCTGTATAACGCTTACCATCTGCTGTTTCTACTTCATTTTCAAAAGTTGAGTAATAATAAGGAGTTTTGGCTTCAAATTCGGCTGCACAAGTATCAACCAATTTATAAACACGATTGACGTTCATTTCAACACGCTTGTTATAAACTTGACTCTCTAAACAACCTAACATATGTGCAATTTGTCTGTCGCCATAGCCTTTTTGCTTAGCTTCAAGCAATAAATCGCGCTCAATGGTATCTATTTTGAATGTCGAAATTTCTTTTTCAAGAAAATACAGTTCTTCATATTGTTTTAAGAACCACATATCAATTTTAGTGATTTCGTGAATCCTGCTTAACGGAATTCCCATTTGGATAGCATCATAAATAACGAACACACGATCCCAACTTGCATATTTAAGCTTGCTAATAATCTGGTCATAATCTTTATAACCTTTACCATCTGCTCCTAAACCATTTCTTTTAATCTCCAGTGATTGCGTAGCTTTATGCAATGCCTCTTGGAAGGAACGCCCAATACCCATCACTTCACCAACAGACTTCATTTGAAGTCCTAAAGTTCTATCACTTCCTTCAAATTTATCGAAATTCCAACGTGGAATTTTCACAATCACATAATCTAATGTTGGTTCAAATAATGCTGAAGTCGACTTTGTTATTTGATTTTGAAGTTCATCTAAATGATAACCGATAGCTAATTTTGCCGCAATTTTCGCAATAGGATAACCTGTTGCTTTACTCGCTAGTGCTGATGACCGTGACACTCTAGGGTTAATTTCAATGGCAATAATATCTTCATTTTCATCAGGACTCACAGCAAACTGTACGTTACAGCCACCTGCAAAATCACCAATACTACGCATCATGTGAATAGCCATATCACGCATTCTCTGATAGGTTTTATCACTTAAAGTCATATCTGGAGCTACTGTAATTGAATCTCCAGTATGAATTCCCATTGGATCCATATTTT
>CALGIH010000003.1 GCA_937916035.1 uncultured Lacinutrix sp. | reverse complement strand
CGTAGTTGTCAAATAAATCTAGCTTTTGGCTCTAATAGTGAATTGGTCATAGTAGATCTTAATTAAAACCTATTATCGCCATCTAATATATCTCCAATGCCACCTAAAATACTACCTTCTCCTCTATCTTTCCCACCACCTTTTGGCGCAGATGCTAATACTCGACTAGCTAATCTACTAAATGGTAAGGATTGGATATAAACGGTTCCAGGACCTTGTAGTTTAGCAAAGAATAAACCCTCACCTCCAAAAACTGTGTTTTTTATACCTCCAACAAATTCAATATCATAATCTACATCTTGAGTAAATCCAACAATACAGCCAGTATCAACTTTAATTATCTCTCCAGCTTGTAATACTTTTTTAGACATGGTTCCTCCTGCATGAACAAATGCCATACCATCACCTTCAAGCTTTTGCATGATGAAGCCTTCACCTCCAAACAAACCACGACCAAGTTTTTTACTGAATTCTATACCAACACTTACTCCTTTTGCTGCACATAAGAATGCATCTTTCTGACAGATGAATTTACCTCTAAACTCAGTTAAGTCTATTGGGATGATTTTCCCTGGATAAGGTGAAGCAAATGATACATTTTTTTTACCACTAAGCGTATTATAAAACGCTGTCATAAACAAGCTTTCTCCTGTTAAGATTCGCTTTCCAGCTCCAAGAATTTTTCCAAGAAAACTAGAATCTTTCTGCGAACCATCACCAAATATAGTTTCCATCTTAATACCATCGTCCATCATCATAAAACTTCCTGCTTCGGCTACGACGCCTTCCTGTGGATCTAGTTCTATTTCCACATATTGCATTTCTTCTCCATAAATTCTGTAATCAATTTCGTGTGCTGTCATTTTATATATTGTTTATGTGTTGATTCGTTTATATGTTGATTTATTTTATATTTCGTTACACTTACGACCTAACTTTCAATGACCAGGTAAAGCTAAATCTTGATACTTCAACACTTTCTGAGTTTTTACCTAATACACTTAGCGTGACTTCTTTTCCTTCTCCGCTGTTAATTGCTTCTTCTATTGCAGAGTCTATTAAACTACCTTCGTTACATTCAAAATAAATTCTTCCAGTTGCCTTTTTAGAATAGCTAGCCTCATTCTTTACTAATAACATGGCTATATTTTTTTCGCTTTCCTTTACTTTATTAATAATTATAGCGCCTGTTGAAAGTTCGGCTGCCATACCTTGTACTGCCCAAAACAACGATTTAAAAGGGTTTTGATTAATCCATTTATGCTTTACAGTTGTAATGCATTTTTGGTTTTCTAATATTTTTACACGAACACCACATAAATATGCAGATGGCAACTTAAAAATTAAGAAAGTATTGATTTTACTTGGAGTTAAGCTCATTAATAACGGGTTTTTAACAAAAATATTAAAAATAAACGACATGGCAATTTGTTAAATTTGTGTTAAATTTTAGTACTTTGTATTGCATAATACCTTCTTAAAGACATATATTTGCATAGAACACTATTATGTGTTTTAAATTATGTTAACAAACCATCATAAAAATGTAGCAGCAATAATTCACTTATCTGCATTTTCAAAGTTCATATTTCCATTAGGTAATTTTATAATGCCATTGATATTTTGGACAATGAATAAAGATAAATCTGAATTTGTAGACAAGCATGGAAAGCAAGCCATCAATTTTCAGTTAAGTATTTTACTCTATACTTTTTTTATTGGAGCTATTACAATACCACTTTTCTTATTTGGTATTTTAAACCATATTGATTTTCCAGAGTTTTGGCAGACGT
>CALGIH010000002.1 GCA_937916035.1 uncultured Lacinutrix sp. | reverse complement strand
TTTTGTCTTTGAGCGGTAAGTTTATCACCTTCATAAATTTGTTCTTTAGCGAAAATTTTCATGCATTTATAGAATAAATAAAGATTAGTTATAAAATCACAGTAAAAATAATACTTTTGGTATGCATTAAAGCCAAATGACGTTTTTTAATATAAATATATATGATTTTCTTTTCTTCCCTTAAGGGAGCTTATGTTTATTCGGTATTTTTGCAGGCATAAAACCAACACTTTTGGGTTGTTAATTATTTGTTTTTTAGACTTAAAAATGTTGCGAAAAATCGCAACAAATATTGACTTTAATATTTTTTAAAAATGAAAGTTTTAAAATTTGGTGGTACATCCGTAGGATCTGCCAAAAACATAAATAAAGTAATTGCAATTTTAGAGGCCAATTCTAAAGTTCATAATTGCATCGTTGTAGTATCTGCAGTTGGAGGCATTACTGATAAGCTTATTGATGCAGCTACTAAGGCTATTGAAAAGAAGAGCACTTATAAAGATGCTTTTGAAAACATTAAAAAGCAGCATATTGATATCATTGATGGATTAATTAATGATGAATCAAAAAAAGCATTCATAAAAGAAGTGGTACTTGCAAAACTCACCAATCTAGAGCAACTCTTAGATGGTCTTTATCTCATTAATGAATTATCACCAAAAACTACCGACAAACTTTTAAGTACTGGAGAACTATTGTCTTCATTTATTATTTCGGAGGCTATTAAAGCAAGAGGTCTTAATGTTACTTTGAAAAACTCTCAAGAACTTATCGTTACTGATAATAATCATACAAAAGCTTCAGTTCTTTCTCAACAAACTGCAAGCAATATCAAGTCCTTTTTTGAAAATAATAAGGCAACCATTACCATATTACCTGGATTCGTCTCAAAATCAATGAATGGTGAATTAACAACTTTAGGACGAGGTGGATCTGATTATACTGCGGCAATTGTTGCAGCTGCTTTAGATGCTGAAGAGTTACAAGTTTGGACAGATGTTAGTGGTATGTACACTACAAATCCAAAATTAGTAAAACATGCTAAGCCAATTGAAAAATTATCTTATCAAGAAGCCGTTGAACTTTCACATTTTGGTGCCAAGGTTTTATATCCTCCAACGGTTCAACCTGTTTTAGATAAAAACATACCTATTGTTATAAAAAACACGTTGGCTCCTAAGGATTCTGGAACTTATATTTCAAATGAGAATCCCAACGGAACGAGTCTTGCAGTAAAAGGAATTAGCAATATTGATAATATCGCTTTACTTACTCTTCAAGGCAATGGAATGGTAGGAATTCCAGGATTTTCAAGACGTTTGTTTGAAACCTTATCTCAAGAAAAAATAAATGTTATTTTCATTACGCAAGCTTCCTCAGAACATTCAATTTGCATTGGAATTTCAGAGAAGGATGCCAATGCTGCTAAAGTTGCCGTAGATAAGACTTTTGAAAACGAAATATCGTTACACAAAATTGATCCAATAATTGTCGAAACTGAACTTGCAATTATAGCTATTGTTGGAGATAACATGAAAAATCACCAAGGTATTAGCGGTAAAATGTTCAGTGCATTAGGGAAAAATAACGTGAATATTAGAGCCATTGCTCAAGGAGCATCAGAGCGTAATATATCTGCCGTAATTTCTAAAAAGGATGTCAAGAAAGCTTTAAATACTATACATGAACGTTTTTTCGAAGTACGCACAAAACAATTAAACCTGTTTATAACAGGAATTGGTAACGTCGGCGAAAAATTAATAGATCAAATTCAGCAACAACAAAGTTATTTA
>CALGIH010000001.1 GCA_937916035.1 uncultured Lacinutrix sp. | reverse complement strand
ATATGTAAACAAGTATTAGAATTTATCTTTTAGAAAAAATTGAAGTCAAATAAATAGATAATCAAAGAAAGAAGAATAGTTGAGTGCTCTTAATTATTCTTGCTTCAAACTCTGATAAATAGCACGCTTAACACGTTCAGAATTAATAAAAAAATCACCATAACCTAAATCATCGTATTGCTTTGTAATAGCATTATTGGCGGCTACTTCATCTTCAGATTTTCCTTTATCAATTTCACTTTGAACATTGGTTCTTAGCGTTTCAAGCATAGTTAAGAATGATTGGTATTCTTCTTTATTTGAAATCTCTCCATGACCTGGGATAATTTTGGTGTCATCATTTATTAATGTCAACCCTTTTTTAACAGCCTTAATGTAGCCATCAAGACTACCTCCAGATTTCAAGTCAATGTAAGGATAACGATTTCGAAAATAAGTATCTCCAGTATGTAGCACATTGCTTTGGGTAAAGTATAGTATGGCGTCACCATCTGTGTGTGCATGCTCAACATGATAAACGTTCACATCTTCACCATTCATGTGCACATTAACGCGATCATTAAACGTTATTATTGGAAGCGCATCTTTTGAACTTTCTCCATCCATTAAGCGCTTTCTAACATTTTCATGCGCTATGATTTTTACGCCTTGTTGAGCCATGTTCTCATTGCCTCCAGTATGATCGCCATGATAATGTGTATTCACTAAAAATTGAAAAGGCTTATCGCTAATAGCTTTAATAGCAGTAACAATTTTTGGTGTTAATTGAGCGAACTGGTCGTCAATAATAAACACACCATCTTCTCCTGCGGAAACACCAATATTCCCGCCAGAACCAACTAACATGTAAACATTATCTGAAAGTTTGTTAGTTTCAATAGTAGCCTCATTAGTTTGTGAAAACAAAGCTGAAGAAGCAAAAAGGAAAAGGCCAATGGATAGTAGATGTGGAATTTTCATAGCTAACGCAATTTAATATGACTTAAAGATAGTAAATATTGCTCAAAATTAATTTTAAAAGTATCTTTGTGAGCGCAAAACAGTAGCATTCAAATAACCAATGGCAAGGGTTTCAAACTCAACTATAAAAGCACCAACTTTAATCTCCGATTTTAAGGAAATTACCAAGATGAGATTATCACTAAGTGTGGTATTTTCTTCTATTGCAGGTTATCTCTTGGGAGCAGATGAGGTTAGTTTTTATACTATTTTGTTATTGGCATTTGGTGGTTATTTCATGGTTGGTGCTTCCAATGCATTCAATCAAATTATTGAAAAAGATTTAGATGCGTTAATGGAGCGTACTAAAAATAGACCTATTACAGCTGGAAGAATGTCTGTAAAGGCGGCTTTTATTTTAGCATCTCTATTTACTATTTTCGGCATTATTATATTATACATTATTAATCCTCAAACAGCTATGTTTGGTGCGATTTCAATTTTTTTATATACAAGTTTATATACTCCTTTAAAAACCAAAACACCTTTATCTGTCTTTGTTGGAGCTATTCCTGGAGCTATTCCGTTTATGTTAGGTTGGGTTGCCGCTACTGATGATTTTGGAATTGAACCTGGAACCCTTTTTATGTTGCAATTCTTTTGGCAGTTTCCACATTTTTGGGCTATTGGGTGGTTTTTACATGAAGATTATCAAAAAGCAGGATTCAATATGCTCCCAACAGGAAAACCAGATAAAGCTACAGCTGTACAAATTATTATGTACACTGCGTGGACTATTTTAGTTTCAGTAATTCCGGTTTTCGGATTTACAGGAGCATTGCAATTAACAGCTGTTGGAGGAGTCCTTGTATTTTTAATAGGATTGGGAATGTTATATTATGCAATTCAACTATTCAAAAAAAGAACCGTCGTGTCAGCTAGACAATTAATGCTAGCAAGTGTTATTTATATTACACTTGTACAAATTGTGTATGTTGCAGATAAGTTTATCAGATAATATGGATTTAACTCAAGGAACAGAAAAAGAAAAACACGACAGAGCTAAGAAAATGATGCTTTGGTTTGGTATTGTATCATTATTAATGTCTTTTGCAGGTTGGACAAGTGCTTTTGTAGTAAGTAGTTCAAGAGAAGATTGGCTTGATGGTTTTAAATTACCTAGTGCATTTACGGTGAGTGTTGTGCTTATTATCTTAAGCAGTGTTGCATTTATATTGGCCAAACGTGCATTAAAATCAGGGAACCGTCCACAAACCACCACGTTTTTAATTGTAACCTTAGGGTTAGGTATTGGCTTCATTGTGACGCAATTAGTCGGATTTCAACAAATCATAGAATTAGGATATAATTTCACAGGACCAACCAGTAATATTACAATGTCATACATTTATATTATTGCTGCAGTGCATATTTTGCATGTTGCTGTCGGACTTATTTGCTTATTAGTAGTAATTTATAATCATTTTAAACAAAAGTATAGTGCAGAGAATATGTTAGGGTTTGAATTAGCAGCAAACTTTTGGCATTTCGTAGATATACTGTGGTTATACCTATTTTTGTTTTTATTTTTTATGAGCTAAATAGTTAAGAATTACAACCTCTTGAACATGCTTTAAAGCCAACATTGTTCAATCATTTTAATTTTTGATGAAGGATGTTTCTTTAGATAAATAAAATGATTATTTTTGTGCAATTTTAAAAACGAAATTCATCTTATGGATAAAACAGTTGTAAGTACTGGAACCGAAGGAAAAACTTGGGGAGGAGGCAATCAGCCTATAAAAGCTAGCTACGGAAAAATGATGATGTGGTTTTTCATCGTTTCTGATGCATTAACATTTTCTGGGTTTTTAGCAGCCTACGGTTTCTCTAGATTTAAGTTTATTGATGCTTGGCCAATCGCCGACGAAGTATTTACACACATTCCTTTTTATCATGAACCTGCTCCAATGATTTATGTAGCATTCATGACCTTTGTACTTATTATGTCCTCAGTAACAATGGTATTAGCTGTTGATGCTGGCCACGAATTAAAAAAGAACAAAGTAATTGGTTACATGTTTTTAACCATTATAGGTGGTTTAATATTCGTTGGATCACAAGCTTGGGAATGGGGAACTTTCATAAAAGGTGATTATGGAGCTATTCAAACTAAAGGTGGAAACATTCTTCAATTTGGTGAATATGTTGAAAAAGACGGAGAACAAGTTTTTAAACGTGTTGCATTAAGAGATTTTGCCATAATAGCTGATCATACAGATAGAAGTCAACACGAAAGCAAAAATGGTATTTGGTTTATGAGCGAAGGTTCGTTGCCATCATATACTGTTGAAGAAGTAATATATGGTTTAGAAGCTAATTCAGATATACTTGTTAGAACACAATTAATTAATGAAGAAGGTGAGAAAACTATACTTTCTAGATCAGAATCAGTAAAACAAATTAAAGATAATGGTAAGGCCGTCATTGAAGGCGCAAACCTTCATGTAAATGAGTATGGTACTCCACTATTTGCAGATTTCTTTTTCTTTATTACGGGTTTCCACGGTTTCCACGTATTCTCAGGAATTGTCATTAACATCATCATTTTCTTTAATGTTATTATAGGAACTTACGAAAGAAGAAAAAATTACGAAATGGTAGAAAAAGTTGGACTTTACTGGCATTTTGTAGATTTAGTTTGGGTATTTGTATTCACGGTTTTCTATCTAGTTTAATTTACAAAAAGCAATTATTATGTCACACGAACATGTATCTAACACAAAAAGAATTTGGACGGTTTTTGGAATATTATCTTTAATCACAATTGTTGAAGTCTTTTTTGGGATTTTAAAACCTGAATTTTTACACTTGAATAGTTTCTTGAGCCTAAATTTGTTAAATTGGTTATTCATTATTTTAACAGGGGTAAAAGCATATTATATAGTATATGCCTTTATGCACATGGAAGGGGAAAAAACATCTTTAAGATATTCGGTAATTCTACCGTTAATTTTTCTGGTAATTTATTTACTTTTTATTCTATTGACTGAGGCCGATTATATATTTGAGGTTTTTAATAATGCCACCATAAAGTGGAATTTTTAACAAAATTTTAATTCAAAATAAAGGTGCGCATTGCGTGCCTTTTTTTATTTTTGTAACTTATATTTCATCCAAATTATGAAAAAAAACATTGTTCTCTTCATTCTTTTTGTTTTGCCAATTGTCGCCTATCTTTTTTTTGCTTCGGGAATAAATAGTTTTACTAAATTACCTGTTATCACTCCAAAAGTCACTGATTTTGGAAATT